>JAKLJF010001155.1 GCA_023151335.1 Thermoanaerobaculia bacterium
GAAGTTATTGGTGTGGGATCGGAGCGGTTTTGTGATCTGGGGCAAGCGTCTGGAACGTGGCACGTTCGAGTTGCCGCGTAGTTCGGAATCGGGGGCGTCAGTGGTGTTGAGTTGGGAGGAGTTGGTGTTGATCCTGGAGGGCGTATCGCTGGGCAGCGTTCGGCACCGCAAGCGTTATTCGTGTCAAAAAGCGGCGGCGTGAAAAATAGCGGAGTTATCCACGGTGTTTGTGCTTGGAATGTTGAGAACGGTCTTTGGCGCGGCAAAATTCAGAAAAAAGCGGACGAAATTCACAGATCCGGGGTTTGGGCGTTGGGAAAAAGGGCTTGCAGGGCGTGTGGGGGGTAGCTACATTTGCTACATGCAAGACGCAGACAAACAAGTGGTTCCGCTGGCCGACTACCAAAAGGTGGTGGCCGACTACGAGAAGGTGGAATCAGAAGTCCAGGCCTTAAAACAACGCATCGCGTGGTTTGAGCGGCAGATGTTTGGCCAGAAAAGCGAGCGTTTTGTACCCACGGAAGAAGTAGCGGGGCAATTAATGCTGGCCTTCGACGCCGAACACGCCCAGGCGGTTGACGAATCGGTGCGCCAGGTGATCGAGGCGCACGAGCGCAAGGTTCCCCAGAAGAAAGAAAATACGCACCAGGGCCGCATGCCGATTCCGGCTCACATACCGCGGGTGGAAGAGGTGATCGAGCCCGAAGAAGATGTCAGTGGAATGAAGCGCATCGGGGACGACGTGACGGAAGTGTTGGAATATGATCCGGGTAAGATTTGGGTGCGGCGCATCGTGCGACCCAAATATGCCCGCGTAGAAATAAACGAAGAAGCCGACCAAAGCCAGATTGT
>JAKLJF010001156.1 GCA_023151335.1 Thermoanaerobaculia bacterium
GATGTTTCAGTTCAGCGGGTTTGCGACTTAATGTCTTTATGTCTTCAACATAAAGGGTTTCCCCATTCGGACATCAACGGATCTAAGGTCGTTTGCACCTCCCCGTTGCTTTTCGCAGCTTACCACGTCCTTCGTCGCCTCCGGGAGCCAAGGCATCCCCCATACGCTCTTTTTTCGCTTCCAAATCTTAAGCCGTATTTACATACAACTTATGCTCTTCATCGCCGCCTTCGTCTCTCTCTCAAACGCTCTTGTTTTGGCTCGTTTTTCTACTTCTCTTTACCTCTACTTCACTACTCCTGTTTTTCCCAGTCTTGTCAATGAACTCTTTATATCTAATGATGAATTATGAATGATGAATGATGAATTTTCATCCCTCATCCCCCGCACAAATCATCCCAATATAATCAACTTTAATGAACTCTTTGTATCTAATGATGAATTATGAATGATGAATTTTTATCCCTCTCCCGATCCTCAAAACAACACTTTTTATTCATCATTTATCATTCATCATTCAATTTAGTGGAGGATATCGGATTCGAACCGATGACCCCTAGCTTGCAAAGCTAGTGCTCTAGCCAGCTGAGCTAAACCCCCTTTTTCAGTCGACAGTTGGCAAACTGCCCGGTTCTCCCCGAACTGCTTACTGCCTCCTGATCCCGTAGGGCTATCCAGATTTGAACTGGAGACCTCTACATTATCAGTGTAGCGCTCTAACCAACTGAGCTATAGCCCTTTCAATTGAGTGATTGAGTGATTGAGTGATTGAGTGATTATTTAGTAATCTGAGTGCTTTTTAATCACTCAATCACTCAATGACTCAATGACAAGGTAGCGAA
>JAKLJF010001157.1:0-288 GCA_023151335.1 Thermoanaerobaculia bacterium
TTAGATATTCAAAAACTCAGTCGCGATCTTAAAGAAGAACTCAAAAATGAAGTAGCAGGCGCCAAACGCGTCAAGCTCGCCAAACGACTTAAGGTCGTCGACGGTCTAAAAAACGCCGGTCTTTCTGCCGCTTGGATGGTGCTCAAAGTCCTTCCTGTCCTTCCTCCAGAGCTAAGACCAATGGTCCAGCTCTCGGGTGGTCGTTTTGCCAGTTCAGATCTTAACGATCTATATCGTCGTGTCATCAATCGCAACAATCGTCTCAAGCACTTAATCGATCTTGGAGCT
>JAKLJF010001157.1:298-837 GCA_023151335.1 Thermoanaerobaculia bacterium
CAGTCGATTCCTTAATTGACGCTTCACAAGCCAAGACCTCACGTCGCCGTGCAGTCAAACCACTTCGTTCTCTCTCAGACATGTTGTCGGGTAAGCAAGGTCGTTTCCGTCAGAACTTGCTCGGTAAACGCGTCGACTACTCCGGTCGTTCCGTTATCGTCGTCGGTCCTGAGCTCGCACTGGATCAGTGTGGTCTCCCCAAAGACATGGCTCTCGAAATGTTTAAACCCTTTGTACTAAGGGAATTAATTAGTGATGGTATTGCGCCAAACGTCAAAAGTGCCAAACACGCTATTGAGAGGAAAGATCCGCTGGTTTTTGATATTCTTGAGAATATTACCAAGAATCACCCCGTTCTCTTAAACCGTGCTCCAACTCTTCACAAGCTTGGTATCCAGGCCTTTTATCCTGTGCTTATTGAGGGGAATGCTATTCAACTTCACCCTTGTGTCTGTGCCGGCTACAACGCTGACTTTGACGGTGACCAAATGGCCGTCCACGTTCCACTTTCGGCAACAGCCGTTGCTGAAGCTGCTTCT
>JAKLJF010001158.1 GCA_023151335.1 Thermoanaerobaculia bacterium
TTCGTCGATGCCAACATCTAAATCATAGTCCGGCTAAGGCAGGATTGCGACTTTTTCAATTAACTGATCCACTTCGTGATTGTGCTCTATCTAAATCATAGTCCGGCTAAGGCAGGATTGCGACCACTACCAACAAAATCTTCACGAGCACATCCATATCTAAATCATAGTCCGGCTAAGGCAGGATGATATATATTTTTAACCAACAAAAAGTTAGGAAAAAATCAGGCGGCGGCTAAATTTTTTTCGAAGTCGTTGTCGAAAGGGCGGTCATTTTTAAGCACGCCCCAGACTTGCCGCAGGAGTTTATGAGCGAGTGCGATGAGAATGACTTTAGGTGCTTTCCCCTTGTTTTTGAGTCGTTTACGCAATTCGATACAGGCTTTGTTGCATTTACAGGCCGACCAGGTTGCCATGTAGAGGAGTGCGCGGAGTTCTGGATCGGCGGCGCGGTTGATATGGGCTTTTGTGGCGAGGGTTCCGCTGCGGTGTTGTTTGGGCGCCAGTCCGACGAACTTGACGAGTTGTTTGACGTCGGTAAAATGTTTGAGTCCGTCGGTAGCCACAAGGAGAGCCAGGGCGGTTTTGGGGCCGATCCCTTTGACGGAAGTGGTTTTTTCGACCAGGATTTGCAATTCCGGGCCGGTGTGGGCGCAAATTTCCTGTTCGATGGTTTCGATTTGTTGAGAGAGGAAAGATGCGGTTTGCTGCATGACGTCGAGGGCGGTTTGTACCGGGTTGGCGTGTTGGGAAAGGGCATGCAGTTGATTGTTGATGGCTTGGCGCTGTTTTTTCAGTTGGCCCAGCAGGGTGTAAAGTTGT
>JAKLJF010001159.1 GCA_023151335.1 Thermoanaerobaculia bacterium
TCCTGGCGGGTGATGCTGATGGAAAAAGCAGGAACGGCCACCTTTTATGTAAAAGATGGTCAAACGGGTCGCGAGGGCGTGGTGAACAACGGCGATTTTCTCTGCGCCCACCAGGAAAAACAAATGGCGATGCAGCCGGATATGATCCTGCAATTCGCGCATTTTCTGAAAAAATATTATGCTGCGAAAGGCGTCAGCGACCCGGCCGTGCGCGCAGAAGTGTACGTAACCCTCAACGCTCAACCCAGCCGCCTGCTGATAGACCCCCATACCGACCTGACAAAAATGGAAGATTCCTGGAAACACAAAGACTGGATTTTGCCTTATGATAAATAAAAAATGTTCACCACGGAGGCACGGAGGCACGGAGGGCTTTTCTTCCGGCTATAATGCTTCTCTTTTTTGTTTATGTTACGTTTGTCATCCTGCAGGGACCCGTCCACTCTACGAGGGCGGCTTACCCGGCTTGTCGTCTCCGTGCCTCCGTGTCTCCGTGGTGAAAAAACTACTCTGCGTTTTTCTATTATTTTATTTCCAAAACCTCTCCGCCCAACAAAATCCCCCCGACACCCTCGCCCCGCAGGTGCTGCGCGAAGTCACGATCCGTTCCGCCGAAACCCCTGCCATGGGCCTTACCCGCCTGCGCGCCGTGGAAGGCATGGCTATTTACGAAGGCAAAAAGAGCGAGGTGGTGCAACTCGACGCCATCACAGCCAACACGGCCACCAACAACGCGCGGCAGGTGTTTGCCCGCGTGGCCGGACTGAACATCTGGGAAAGCGACGGCGCCGGACTGCAACTCGGCATCGGCGGCCG
>JAKLJF010000115.1 GCA_023151335.1 Thermoanaerobaculia bacterium
TTGTAAAATATTCCAGGTGATCTCGCCCCGCGCCATGAGCTCCCGGGAGAATGCCAGGCTGGTATTGCGGTGCGCAATGGCATTTTGCCCGCCGGTATCCCAATTGTCGAGGTATTCTACAAATTCGGGGACGCGGTTTTTGCTCAGGGCAATATTGCCGCCGACTTGCAGGCGGCCCGGCAGGCGACCGCTTGCCTCCAGTTCCAGGCCGGCCCGGTAGCTGCGCGGTACATTGGTGCGGATATACGCCCCCACGTCGTTGATGCGTCCGTCGAGTACCAATTGGTCGCGGTATCGCATGTAAAAAAGATTGGCCGAGGCCTGCCAATCCGGCCGGGTCGTCCGGACGCCCCCCTCCCAATCGTACAAACGCTCGGCTTTTGGCCGGCTGTCCGGGGTGGATTGCGTGTAATCGTCGCGGTTGGGTTCGCGGTTCCCTACGCCAAAGAAAGCGTAGGCGTTCCAGCCCGGGCTGAATTGCCAGTTCACACCGGCCTTTGGGTTAAAAAACGGCAGTGCCGCTGTTTGGGTCACGTTATTTTGGTCGTTGTCGAAACCGAGGAATTCATAATGAACGTGCCTGAATTGCAGGTCGATAAAAGCGGACCATCCCCGCCGGAAATGAAGTTCTATTTTCCCGAAAAGATTGGCGTCGCGTTTGTCCGCGTTGTTATCATAGTACCGGAAATCTTTCGGCGCCCCAAAGTTTGCCCAGATCACCTCGCCAAAATGTTGCCCCTCGTACCGGCTCAGGGCGCCGCCCAGTAAAAGCAGCGGCGGCGCCGTCAGCTGCGGCGGGTTGAGCATCGGCGACCAGCGCAGGGCGAAGGTGCCCCCGTAAAAATGATTGTCCAGCCAGCGCCGGCGCACCAGGTCGGTTTCCGTCAGCATGGTGTCGCCGAGAACAACCGGCGGCAGGTTGTAGTTTTCCAGCGTTTGACCCGCTTTATACTGTTCGTAAAAACCGAAGGCGCGGGTATAATGGCCGTTCAGTTGCAGGCTCCAGCCCCGGTTGAACAGGCGCTTATAATGCAGCAGGTAATGCCCCTGGGTGTAATCGTCCACTTCGTTGGGATATGGATCGCCCGGTTTTTCGGTACCGGCCGTATTAAAGCGGCGCAAACTGTCGATATCCAGGTATTGGGCAGGCAGGCCGTTCCAGGCCTGGTAAGTAACTTCCTTTCCGGAAAGGATATGCCCGGAAAGCGATTGCCGCTCGTCGATATACGTGCCGGACACGTGGTAAGAACGCAGGTCGGCCGAAGCCCGGTTGACGTAGCCATCGGAAACGATTTGCGAAAGGCGTCCGGTAAAGGCCACTTTGCCGCCGAGCAGACCGGTGCCCAGCAGGGCGGAGTGTTTCCGGGTGGAAAACGACCCCAATGAATTGGTGACAACGGCAAAAGGCTCCGCGCTGACCTGCGAAAGGTCGAGGTTGACCGTGGCGCCAAAAGCCCCGGCGCCATTAGTACTGCTGCCCACGCCGCGCTGCACCTGTATTTCCGCCGCCGAGGCAGCCAGGTCGGGCAGATCGACCCAAAATACGCCCTGGCTTTCCGCGTCGTTGAGCGGTACGCCGTTGATCGTCACGTTGATGCGCGTCGGGTCGCTGCCCCGGATGCGCATACCCGTGTAACCGATACCCGTGCCGGCATCGGAACTTTCCACCAACGAGGGCACGCTGGTCAGCAAAAAGGGAACATCCTGGGCCTGGTACGTTTTGGCCAGTTTTTCAGCCCTGAAATTGGTGTGCGGCACCGGCGAGCGTTCGCCGGTACGGGTCGCCTGGATCACCACGGTGCGCAACAGCAGGGAATCAGGCAAAGAGCCGGAATTTTGAGCCGAAAGAAAAACGGAACAGCACAACAGGAACAGCAAAGCGCCAGGGCTCCCGTGTTGCCTGTTTAAATTGATCCTGAACATGAAGTGAAAAATTAAGTGAAACATCCATTGCCGAAGGGGCTTCGGCAACGTGGTGATGTCACTAACCCGCTCATTCCCTTCCCGGCATTACCCGGGCAGGTTCGAAGGGTGTAATCTCAGCCCTAAAAGGGCACCCCGATGAGTTTATACCGGCAAATTTCCGAAAATTTTCCGTAAACGGGCAAGGGTTTGTTCCAGGCGGACCGGGTGCCCGCCCCAGAGGGTCATATAATTCGCGCCGGTATCCTTTAACAATTGCTCATACCAATCAAAAAGAATATCCCGCTCGTCCGGATTTTCCCGCAGCGGGTCGGGTTCGGGCGGAAAATCGGGGGCGCAAAGCAGATACAGATCGGCGGGCACGACCGGTCCGTATCCCTTTTGCCAATGCCAGGCGGATATCTGAGATTTCCGAAGTTTTTCAAACTTCGGAAATCTATACCGGGGGCCTCCAAAACGGTAATGCTCCCAAATCTGAAGCACCGTCCAGTCCGTATCGCACACCAAAAACCGCCCGGCTTGCCCCCCGTACCACTGCTCCCAAAGCCGCTGCCCCCGGCCGATCGCCTGTAAATCCTCCCGCGTGTAGCCCCGTCCCAAATGCGCCAAATAAAAGCGGGCGAATTCCGGCGCCCAGACCGTGCGCAACGCGGCGGCCAGGGCAGCAGCCAGCGCCGTTTTACCCGTCGACTCCGGCCCGGTCAGCACAATTTTGAAAATATGTTGTTTATGTTTTTCCATGTTTCCGGTTTAAAACCGGCCCCTTATTTTTGCTTCCGGAATTTGGATAGTTATGCACGATATTGAACCGCATTTTCGCTGGCGCGACCTTTACGTGGCATCGGAGGATACGCGATCCCCGTTTTACGGGCGCAAGTACAGCGAATTTTACTTTACCAACAAACTTTATAATTTTTACCTGCACCCCCAATGGGACGAGTTCGGGTCGTCCACGTTGTACGCCAAAATACTGTTTGCCGATTATGAACAGGGGTATGCCCTGATTGAACTCATCGGCGAATGGAACGACACCCTGCACAACGACATCATGTACCTGAAACGCGAGATCGGGGATGCCCTGTTTCGCGAAGGGATCAATAAGTTTGTCTTTTTCTGCGACAATGTGCTGAATTTCCACGGCGCCGACGACGATTATTACGCCGAATGGGCGGAAGAAGTACACGAAGAGGGCGGCTGGATCGTGCTGACCAATACCCGGCTGCACGTCGAACAGGAAATGCACGATTCGCGGCTGCACCACTATCTCAATTTCGGGGAAGAATACAACGATTTGTTGTGGCGCAGTCAGAAACCGCAGATCGTTTTTTCTCTTTTAGAAGCGATGGTCAGCGGGCGGGTGCGGCGTTTGGCCGGATAAAGGATGTTTTCAAAAATTCAGGTGCTATGTTTGCATAAAAATAAATATGCCTTCCAACGCTGCACAGCCCCCCGCACCGCCCTTCCGCTCCGGTTTCGTCAACATCATTGGCCGCCCCAACGCGGGTAAATCCACCCTGATGAACGCCCTGGTGGGCGAGCGCATGAGCATCGTCACGCACAAGCCGCAAACCACCCGCCACCGCATTCTCGGCATTCTCAGCGGCGAAAACTTTCAACTGGTCTTTTCCGATACGCCCGGCTACGTGCGCCAGCCGGCCTATAAGATGCACCAAACCATGAACCGCTTCGTGGAAGGCACGCTCGAAGACGCCGACCTGCTGCTGCTCGTATTCGATCTGACCGAAGAACTGGAAGACGATAATCCGCTGCTCGGCATGTTAACTAAAACAAAGGCGCCGGTTTTGCTGGTACTGAATAAAAAAGACCTGGTACACGAACAACGCATCCAGGATGCCCTGAACTGGTGGAAAAAACGCCTGCCCCTGGCCGACTTTATCGCTATATCCGCGCTGAAGAGCGAAAACACGGCCGAATTGCTGCAAAAAATCCTGTCCTTCCTGCCCGAAGGGCCGGCTTATTTCCCGGCGGATCAGTTGACCGACCGGCCGGAGCGATTCTTTGTGAGCGAAATTATCCGGGAACAAATTTTCCTGTTGTACGCCGATGAGATCCCGTATTCCTGCGAAGTGGGTATCGAATCTTATAAAGAATCGCATACCAAAATGGGAGAACCCATCGTGCGCATACAGGCAACCATATACGTAATGCGGGAAACGCAAAAAGCGATTTTACTGGGCAAACAGGGAAGCGCGATCAAAAAACTGGGAACGGCGGCCCGGAAGGAAATTGAACGCTTTATCGAAAACCGCGTACACCTTGAACTGACCGTGAAAGTGCGCGAAAACTGGCGCGACGACGAAAGGGCTTTGCAACGCTTCGGGTACGAATAAAAAAAGACGGCAGGATGTTAACACCCTACCGTCAGAAATATAACCCCAAAAAACCTAAGACAAAGATAAAGCACTTAAAAAGTGTTGTGCAAGTATTTTTTAAAAAAAATTTTTTCAAGCGTGAAAATTCAGGGAAAACCCTCCGTTTTCTGCAAAAAACAACCACTTGCGTAAAAAAAGTCCCTCCCCATTCATTAATGGAGAAGGACGTCATCAAAACACGCTTCATTTTAAACCTAGTATCTTAATCGACAGGTCGAATATTTCACTTTCAACGAGGCAAAATTAATATCGATTTTTCGTAAAACAATGTTTTGCCGGGCAATTTTGAATTTTTTAATGGAAACCTGATTATTGAGCGGAAACCGCGTTGCTGAAATTTTGCGCCTTAGTAAAATTGCCATGAATAGTATATTGATCCGAAATGCCCGGCTGGTCAATCGCGGCAAGATCAGCGAGTGCGACCTGTTTATCCGCCGGGGCCGTATCGAACGCATCGGGGGCGCGATATCCGCGCCGGCTGATTTTGAACTGGACGCCCGGGGCAACCACGTATTCCCGGGTATCATCGACGACCAGGTGCATTTTCGCGAACCGGGACTGACGCACAAAGCCACTATTGCCACCGAAAGCCGCGCCGCGGTGGCGGGGGGCGTCACCTCTTTTATGGAAATGCCCAACGTGCAACCGCCCTCCGTTACACAGGAATTGCTGGAAGCAAAGTACCGCATAGGGGCGGCAAGCTCCCTGGCCAATTATTCCTTCTACATGGGCACCACCAACGACAACCTGGAGGAAGTGCTGCGCACCGACCCCACACGGGTATGCGGCATCAAAATATTTATGGGCAGCAGCACCGGTAATATGCTGGTGGACGATCATACTATGCTCGAAAATATCTTTGCCAAGGCCCCTACCCTCATTGCCACCCACTGCGAAGACGAAGCCACCGTACGCCGTAACCTCGAACGGTACAAACAAAAATATCCCGGCCGACTCACCGCCGCGCATCATCCCAAGATCCGGAATGTGGAGGCTTGTCTGTTGTCGTCGTCCCGCGCCGTGGAACTGGCCAAAAAGTACGGCACCCGGCTACATATTCTGCACATCTCCACCCGCGACGAACTGGCATTGTTCGACAACACCCTTCCACTGGAACAAAAACGGATCACCGCCGAAGTGTGTGTGCATCACCTGCACTTCCATTCCGGCCATTACCGGCGCTACGGCAACCTGATCAAGTGTAATCCGGCGATCAAATCCCACCTCCACCGCGACGCCCTGCTGCCGGCCCTGCTCGACGACCGGCTCGACGTGGTTGCCACCGACCACGCCCCGCATACCCTGGAAGAAAAGAATCAGCCGTACCTCCAGGCGCCTTCCGGCATCCCCCTGGTGCAACATTCCCTCAACCTCATGCTGGAGTTTTACCACGCCGGAAAAATATCGCTGGAAAAAATCGCTGAAAAAATGTGTCACGCCCCGGCCATCGCTTTCCGGGTAAAAGACCGGGGCTTCCTCGACGAGGGCAGCTGGGCCGACCTGTCGGTCGTTGACATCGACCGCCGGTGGCGGGTATCTGCCGACAACATATACTATAAGTGCGCCTGGTCGCCCTTTGCCGGCCATACCTTCCGGGGCCAAGTGCTCACTACCCTGGTCAGCGGCCACCTCGCCTGGCATGAAGGGCGTTTCAACGAGACGAAAATGGGCGAACGGCTGTTGTTTGAGCGGTGAGCAAGGATTTAAGCCAAAAGCCTCTGCCATGAAAAACATAAACCGGAAAGGGAAATATTGATTTGAATTCTTCGCGGTTTCAGACTTTCCGAACGAACTTTGCGCGCCCTGTAAAAGGCCTTACCAGATATTCCTGACTTTTCCACAAGCGACTACTACCAGCCAATGAAAGATTTGAAAAAGTATTTTGATGCCAACCAGGAACGGTTCCTGGACGAATTACTCGAACTGCTGCGGATCCCTTCCGTCAGCGCCGATCCGAAATACAAAGCCGATGTGCGGCGTATGGCCGAGGCCACCGCGGCACACCTGCGGGCCGCGGGTGCTGACCAGGTGGAGGTTTGCCCGACGGCAGGTCACCCGATCGTGTACGGCGAAAAAATGGTGGACCCGAAAGCCCCGACCGTGCTCGTGTATGGCCACTACGACGTACAGCCGCCCGATCCGCTCGACCTTTGGGACAGCCCGCCGTTTGAGCCGGTGGTAAAAAAAACGAAACTACACCCCAAGGGCGCCATTTTCGCCCGGGGCTCCTGCGACGATAAAGGACAGTTTTTTATGCATGTCAAGGCCTTCGAAGCCATGCTGAAACATAATGCCCTGCCCTGCAACGTCAAATTTATGATCGAAGGCGAAGAAGAAGTCGGCTCCAAAAACCTGGAGAAATATTGCCGCGACAACAAAAAGAAGCTCGCCTGCGACGTGGTGCTCATCTCCGACACCAGTATTATCGACAACAACACCCCCAGCCTCACCGTGGGCCTCCGCGGCCTGTGTTACATGGAGGTGGAAGTAACCGGCCCGAACAAAGACCTGCACTCCGGCGTTTATGGCGGCGCCGTGGCCAATCCCGCCAACACGCTCTGCCAGATGATCGCCTCCCTGCACGATAAAAAGAACCGCGTGACCGTCAAAGGTTTTTACGACGACGTGGAAAAACTGAGCGCCAAGGAACGCAAACGCCTGAACGACGCGCCCTACGACGAAAAACAATACATGAAAGACCTGGGGGTGGCAGAATTGCGCGGCGAAGCCGGGTATACGACCATAGAACGCACCGGCACTCGCCCCACGCTCGACGTGAACGGCATCTGGGGCGGCTACACCGGCGAAGGCGCCAAAACGGTGCTGCCATCGAAAGCTTATGCTAAAATTTCCATGCGCCTGGTGCCCAATCAGGATCCGAAAAAAATCGAAAAACTGTTCCAGAAACACTTCGAAAGCCTGGCGCCCAAATCGGTAAAGGTAAAAGTATCGGCGCACCACGGCGGTTACCCGGTGGTGGTGCCCACCAACTCGGTGGAATACAAAGCCGCCGAAAAAGCCATGGAAACCGCCTTCGGCAAAAAACCGCTGCCCCAGCGCGGCGGCGGCAGTATCCCGATCGTGGCCATGTTCGACCAGGTGCTCGAAGCGCGCAGCGTACTCATGGGCTTCGGGCTGGATTCCGACGATATCCACTCGCCCAACGAACACTACGGCCTGTTCAACTTTTACAAGGGCATCGAAACCATACCGTATTTTTATCAATATTACGCCGCTATGAGAGGCGGGAAGAAGAAGGTTTAGAAGGGTTTAGAGGGGTTTAGAGGGGTTTAGAGGGGTTTAGAGGGGTTTAGAGGGGTTTAGAGGGTTTAGAGGGGAACAAGAAAGCCTCAAAGAAAGTGCCTTTTATCCTACATTTGCGGCCTTAATTCTAACATCACGGTTTAAAAATTGTAAATGTTTTGTTCATTTGGGGGTAAAAATGATTTTTTGAAAAAATCATTTTTACCCCCAAATGAACAAAACATTCCCCTGACACATGAAATTCGCTACAAAAGTCATCCACGCCGGCATCGAGCCGGATCCTTCCACGGGGGCTATTATGACCCCGATTTTTCAAACTTCCACCTACGCCCAGGAGGGCCTTGGCCGGCACAAGGGCTATGAATACGGGCGCACCCAAAATCCGACGCGCTCGGTGCTGGAAAAAAACCTGGCCGCCCTCGAAAACGGCGTCGACGCGATTTGTTTCGGCTCAGGGCTGGCCGCCCAGGATGCCGTGATCAAACTGCTCCAAACCGGCGACGAGGTGCTTTCCGTCAACGACCTCTACGGCGGGTCTTACCGCCAAATGGTGCGCGTTTTTGGCCCCTGGGGACTGAAAAGCCGCTATATCGATATGGGCGATGCCGCCAAGGTGGAGGCACAGATCGGACCGGACACCAAAATGCTCTGGATCGAAACGCCCACCAATCCCATGCTCAACATCGTGGACATTGCGGCGGTGTGCGCCATAGCCCGCAAACGCAATATCCTGACGGTGGTGGACAATACTTTTGCCTCTCCCTATCTGCAAAATCCGCTTGACCTCGGCGCCGATATTGTGCTGCATTCGGCCACGAAATACATCGGCGGCCACTCCGACGTGGTGCACGGCTGCCTGATCGTAAAAGATGCCGAACTGGCCCAACGCCTACATTTTATCCAAAATGCTTCCGGCGCCGTACCGGGGCCGCAGGATTGTTTCCTGATCCTGCGCGGCATCAAAACCCTGCACCTGCGCGTGCAGCGCGCCTGCGAAAATGCCGAAACCATCGCGCGGTACCTCGCCGCCCACCCGAAAGTGGCCAGGGTCATCTGGCCGGGTTTTGAACACCACCCGAACCACGCCGTGGCTAAAAAACAAATGCGCATGTTCGGCGCCATGGTGTCTTTCGACCTGAAAAACAATACCCTGGAGGCTGCCCAAAAGGTGCTGGAAAATACTCGGCTGTTCTCCCTGGCCGAATCACTTGGCGGCGTAGAATCGCTGATCGGCCATCCGGCCAGCATGACGCACGCCAGCATCCCGCGGGAAGAACGCCTGAAAGTGGGGCTTACCGATTCGCTGATCCGGCTCAGTGTGGGTGTGGAAGATGCCGAAGACCTGATGGCTGACCTGGAGCGTTCATTGAGTGATTGAGTGATTGAGTGATTATTTCATACGCCGCCTACGGCGTCGTATCTAAGTTCGAGTGTTAAAATCACTCAATCGCTCAATCACTCAATCACTCAATCACTCAATCACTCAATGTAAACTATAACTGTGGCCTGGCCGGGGCGCCGCCTTTATTATTTCCCCAGCGGTTGCCCCAGCGGCGCCGGCGTTTTTTGCTGCCGGAAGCCGGGTTGGTATTTCCGGCAGTGGCGCCGGGTGCAGGGATGGGTTTATGAGCCGGCAGACCGGGCGCCGCTTTTACCGCGGGCGCCGGGCGCTGGCCTTTGGGCGGAAGCAAGGGCACGTGCGCGGTATTCTCCGGCTCGTATGCGTGTCCGCCCACTACCGGCACCTGGAGGCCGATCAGTTGCTGGATGTCTTTCAGGTAGGCCCGCTCTTCGGTGTCACAAAACGACAGGGCTATACCCGAGGCCCCGGCGCGGCCGGTGCGGCCGATGCGGTGCACATAAGTTTCCGGCACGTTGGGCAGTTCGTAGTTGACCACGTGCGTCAGGTCGTCGATGTCGATACCGCGCGCGGCAATGTCGGTAGCCACCAGTACGCGGATATCGCCGTTTTTAAACTGTTGCAGGGCGCGTACGCGGGCTTGTTGCGATTTGTTGCCGTGAATGGCTTCCGCGTAAATGCCTGCTTTGTCGAGGTCTTTGGCCAGTTTGTTGGCGCCGTGTTTGGTACGGGTAAAAATGAGGGCGGAAACGATTTCAGGATTTTTCAATAAATGCACCAACAGGTGCTTTTTATCGCCTTTCTCCACAAAATAGACCGACTGGCGCACGGTTTCGGCGGTAGTGGCGATGGGCGTGACGGCCACGTGTGACGGGTCGGTAAGGATGCCGGAAGCCAGTTTCAGGATTTCGGGCGCCATGGTGGCGGAGAAAAACAGCGACTGGCGGCGGGCCGGCAGTTTGGCCAGCACGCGGCGCACATCGTGCACGAAACCCATGTCGAGCATACGGTCGGCTTCGTCGAGCACAAACCACTGAATGTGGTCGAGGCTGATAAAGCCCTGATTCATCAGGTCGAGCAGGCGGCCCGGCGTGGCTACCAGGATGTCGGTGCCCCGGTGCAGCGCGTCGGTTTGCGGCTTCTGTCCCACACCGCCAAAAATAACGAGGTTGCGCAGGCCGGTGTATTTGCCGTAAGCGTCGAAACTTTCGCCGATCTGCAAGGCCAGCTCGCGGGTTGGCGTGAGCACCAGGCAGCGGATACGGCGAACCGTACCCTGGGGCGCCGGGCGCTCGGCCAGCAATTGCAGGATAGGCAGGGCAAAAGCGGCCGTTTTACCGGTGCCGGTTTGTGCACAGCCAAGCAAATCTTTGTGTTGAAGGATAAGTGGAATGGATTGCGCCTGAATAGGCGTCGGGGTTTGGTAACCTTCGCTTTTTAGTGCGCGAAGGAGGGGCTCTGAAAGCCCTAAATTGTCAAAATTCATTTTTAAAATAAGTTGATGTGTACCGAAAAAGTGCGCTACACATCGTTACCATCGGGGCCGGTTTTTGGGTAAAAACTGCGTGATTCGTGTGCAAAAGCATCTTCTTTTGGTGAATTGGGACA
Source organism: Thermoanaerobaculia bacterium (assembly GCA_023151335.1). Lineage (GTDB taxonomy): Bacteria > Bacteroidota > Bacteroidia > Chitinophagales > Saprospiraceae > M3007. Next base: position 10,549 of record JAKLJF010000115.1, read on the forward strand.
AAGATACGGGGAAAATATGACAAATGCGAATATTGGCGGTATTGGCAGGAGCGAAGATCAATTCCTGCCTTGCCCTAGAATGAACTGCGCTCAAAGCCCGATGCCGGTGACTTAGTACTACTTGTGGTTGGAGGTGTCACCGCTCCTGCGTCGCG
>JAKLJF010001160.1:0-276 GCA_023151335.1 Thermoanaerobaculia bacterium
ACTCTCGACGTCAGCGAACGCCTCTGGGACGGCGGCTCCGACCGCTATCTGCGCCAACAACGCGAACTGGAGCGCGACCTGGCCCTGGCTCAAACCGACGTGGATGTGTTTCCACTCCGCGAAACGGTCACCGATCTGTATTTCAAAGTGCTGCTCCTGCAGGAAAACGAAGGTATTCTGAATGCCTCGCTTGAATACCTGCAAAACCGCCTCCGCCAGGCCGAAGCAGCCGTGGCCGGCGGAGCCGCCCTGCGCACCACCGCCGACCAGATCCGT
>JAKLJF010001160.1:286-800 GCA_023151335.1 Thermoanaerobaculia bacterium
TATCCAGATCCTGCAAACCGAACAGCAACTCGCTGCCGCCCGCGCCGATCAGCAGAGCCTCAAAACCATCCTTGCCACCTGGATCGACCGTCCCAATACGGATTTTCACCTCCGTTCCCCCCAATCCGTAATCCGCAATCCGCAATCCGCAATTCTTCGTCCCGAATACCGCCTCTTCGAACTCCAGCAACGCAACCTTCAGTTGGCTCAGGACCGGCTGCGCCTGCAAATCCAGCCTCGCGTGGAACTGTTCGCCCAGGGCGGTTTGGGGCGCCCCAATCCCTTCAACTTTTTTGAAACGGGCTTCGAACCCTTTGCCATTTTCGGCCTCCGCGCCCTGTGGACTCCCATCGACTGGGGCAACCGCGGCCGCGAACGGCAGGCGTTGGCACTGCAGGCCGGCGCCATCGATGCCCACCGTCAGGCACTCGACCAGCGCCTGCAAGCCCTCTCGCAAAAAGATCAGGCGGATCAGGCCAAGGCGCAAGCTCTGCTCGCCCAGGACGACGCGATC
>JAKLJF010001161.1 GCA_023151335.1 Thermoanaerobaculia bacterium
TACGTGGAAACACAACAAGGCACCGACCCGAACGACGGCACGGATTACCTCGACACGGACGGCGACCTCGTTCCGGATTACGTGGAAACCACTTACCAGCCGAACAACGGCGGTACGGCGACCAACGCCAACGATCCGAACGACTTTACCGATACGGACAACGGCGGCGTTCCGGATTACGTGGAAACGGTGTTGTTCCCGAATGAAGGCCTGGCGGCCACCGACCCGAACGTGGCGGCCGACGATAACCAGGATACGGACGGCGACGGCGTGCCGGATCACCAGGAACTGACCGACGGCACCGACCCGAACGACGCGTCTTCGTACGCTGACGGCGACGGCGACCTGGTGCCCGATTACGTGGAAACACAACAAGGCACCGACCCGAACGACGGCACGGATTACCTCGACACGGACGGCGACCTCGTTCCGGATTACGTGGAAACCACTTACCAGCCGAACAACGGCGGTACGGCGACCAACGCCAACGATCCGAACGACTTTACCGATACGGACAACGGCGGCGTTCCGGATTACGTGGAAACGGTGTTGTTCCCGAATGAAGGCCTGGCGGCCACCGACCCGAACGTGGCGGCCGACGACAACCAGGATACGGACGGCGACGGCGTGCCGGATTACCAGGAACTGACCGACGGTACCGACCCGAACGACGCGTCTTCGTACGCTGACGGCGACGGCGACCTGGTGCCCGACTACGTGGAAACACAACAAGGCACCGACCCGAACGACGGCACGGATTACCTCGACACGGACGGCGACCTCGTTCCGGA
>JAKLJF010001162.1 GCA_023151335.1 Thermoanaerobaculia bacterium
CCTTCGACGACCTGGTGGCCTTAGCGGGGGGACAAACACCCGATCCCATCCCGAACTCGGCCGTGAAAACCCCCAGCGCCCATGGTACTGCGTCTCAAGACGCGGGAGAGTCGGTCGCCGCCAGGTCTTCCAAGGACAGTCGTCAGTCGTCAGATGCCAGTCGTCAGATGCCAGTCGTCAGCAAAGACGAAACCCAGACCCATAACCCTCAAATCACCGTCAGTAGTCCGACCTCCCACTCCTGACTACTGTCCCCTGGTATCGCGGGGTGGAGCAGCCCGGTAGCTCGTCAGGCTCATAACCTGAAGGTCAGAGGTTCAAATCCTCTCCCCGCAACCAACCTTCCCGAAGATCCGACATCGCACCGGCCCGATGTCCGCAGCATCCCGAAAACCCGTCGCGCTCGGCAAGCCTGCGGCCAGGCGCCTCTGGCTCAACGCGCAACGCCTCGACACGCAAGTGCCGTTCGGCGACGGGCCGGAGGCGACCCGCGCGGCGATCGAGCACCTGGGCTACGTGCAGATCGACACGATCAACGTGATCGAGCGCTGCCACCACCACATCCTCCACACGCGCATCCCGGCATACCGGCGCGACCATTTGCACCGGGCCCAGAGCGTCGACAAGAGCGTCTTCGAGTACTGGACGCACGCGCTGTCCTACGTGCCCACGCGGGACATCCACTTCTTTCGCGGCGCCATGAAGAACGGCTGGCATCGCCGCAGCACCTGGTTCAGCGGGGTGAAGGAAGCGGACTTGCGCAGG
>JAKLJF010001163.1 GCA_023151335.1 Thermoanaerobaculia bacterium
CTCGTGAACAAACGGGAAATACAGGCCAAACATTTCGACAACGCCCTGAACGGCTGTTTCCTCAACGCCGCCGGCAAACAAACTTTCCTGCGCGCCCTCGAGGAACGCCTGAATGAAACCATTCAGCACCGCACACTGAATAAAAAAGTATCGTACAAATACCTGCTGCGGCTGGAGTGCTATAAACTGACGAAATATATCCTGCGCATGGAACCGGAATACAAACCGTTTAAAATCTGGTGGTGATGTACGTAATTTTAGTGTATGATGTTGGAGAGAAACGGGTGGGCAAGATGCTCAGACTCTGCCGGCGTTACCTGCACTGGATTCAGAATTCGGTGTTTGAAGGAGAGATCACGGAATTGAAATTGCGTGAACTGGTGCATAAAGCCCGCGAACAGATGGTATTGCAGGAAGACAGCCTGATCATTTTCCGCAGCCGGGAAGAACGCTGGCTGGAGAAGGATATTATCGGCAAAGAGAAGAATAAGCTCGATACTTTCTTGTAAAAGTCGTCGATCTCCCGGTATTTTTGCACTACTGCCATTCGACGACTTTTTTTACAGAAAAAACACAAAACAGGTTTTGTTAAATTATTGAAAATCAAATTATTGTATATCTTTTTTGAACGGACTGTAATCGAACCAGATAGGAATTGAAAGTATCACAATGTCGCCCAGGGCAAGCGTGGGTGCGCCCGACTGTAATCGAACCAGATAGGAATTGAAAGAGAAACTGCACCTGGCTTTTGGCAGGTTCAAAA
>JAKLJF010001164.1 GCA_023151335.1 Thermoanaerobaculia bacterium
GTCAGAATATTTCCGGCCAAGTCGTATGCGTACCCAAAATCTTGCAGTGGCGCGCCGGTCGGATGATAGGTTAAATCTTGCTGAACAACTTGTTCTCCGATTTCGCCATGAGTCCCAGCGGCAAATTCAGGGGGAGGCGTTGCCATTCCTGAAACTTGGGATTGCTGAGAGAATTGCGTCAGTGGGAGCAACCTCCCCAAACAACCTTTTCGTGGTGGTTTAGGCGGATCGACGGGATCGGTGCCAAAGCGCTCCGTGCGCATGCGGACCAACCGGAAAGTCTGCGACTCATAAGCATAGCGCGTCATCACACCGTTGCCATACGCAATCAGCGTGCGCTGGCCTTTGGCGTTATAGGCGATGTGGTCAACATAAACAACACCGTCTAATTCGACCCTTTCCAACGCGCCGGCGCGATTATAATGCGGCCGCAGTTCTTTGCGCAGGCTATCGACATCTTGTGGATAGCGCAGCATCTTCATCCGGTTGAGGCCGTCGTAAGTTGTGCTGGTGCGATATTCGGTGAGATCAAGCAGGGCATTCGCGTTTGCCAGTTGCCAATCAACACGAAATGCCTGCACTTGCCAATTGCGACTTGCCCCCTGCTCAAACACTTTGAGAATGGCGGCATCACTGATCACCTGCCGCACTTTTTCCAAAATATTGCCCTTAAAATCGTGATTTTCAAAAGTCAGCAATCCGGCTTCATCATAATGGTGATACAACTTGCCAAGCCGGTTGGCCGCGCGATTGGTGTT
>JAKLJF010001165.1:0-464 GCA_023151335.1 Thermoanaerobaculia bacterium
CCGCCCTGGGGTGGTCGATGCCTTCAAGGGCCGGCGTGCGCGGCGTGATACCGGTGGCGAGCACTACTTCCCGGAATCCCGCGGCTTTCAGCATTTCGGCGCTGGCGCGGGTGTTCAGGTGTACTTGCACCCCTGTTTTTTCCAGCAGCCCGCTGAAATAGCGCAGCGTTTCGGCAAATTCCTCTTTGCCGGGGATTTTTTTGGCCATGTTAAATTGCCCGCCGATAGCGCCGGAGGCTTCGAACAGATGCGTTTCAAAACCCAGGGCCGCCAGTTCGGTGGCGCAGGAGAGCCCGGCCGGGCCGGCGCCGATGACAGCGATTGCGGATTGTCCCGAGACCTCGGGACGGATTACGGATTGCGGATTACGGATTGAGTCAAAGACTCCGGATAATCCGTAATCCGCAATCCGTAATCCATAATCCTTAATTGGAGGCAGATCCGTTTCCCTGCAGGCGCGGGGG
>JAKLJF010001165.1:489-748 GCA_023151335.1 Thermoanaerobaculia bacterium
AGGCGATGCAGGTATTGATGCCGGCGGCGCGTTGTTCGAAGGCTTTGCGGGCGAAATCGGGGTCGGCCAGCAGGGGACGTGCCATACTCACCATATCGGCGCCGCCGGCTGCGAGGATGGCCTCGGCGTTTTCGGGGGTGTTGATGCGGTTGGTGGTGATGAGCGGGATGCCGATGTGGGGTTTCAGGCGTTTGGTTACCCAGGCAAAGGCGCCGCGTGGCACCATTGTGGCAATAGTGGGAATGCGCGCCTCGTGCCA
>JAKLJF010001166.1 GCA_023151335.1 Thermoanaerobaculia bacterium
ATCGGCCCGCGCGGCGAATTCCGCGGTGTCGATGCCGGCCTCCTCGAGCAGCGCGGCGTTGCCGATGCGGATGGTCTTGCCGGAGACGACGGCCTGCACGCCGCGCCCCGGCGTGGCGTTGAAGTCCTTCGCCGCGCGCACTTTCGCGCCGCGCTCGCGCGCCCAGGCGGCGAGCGCCTGGCCGAGGAAGTGCTCCGAGGGCGCTTCCGCCGAGGCGACGAAGGTGGCGAGGGCGGCTTCGTCCTCGCTGTCGCCGGCGAGGAAATCCGTCACCACCGGTCTTGTCGAAGACCAGGGTGGTCAGCTTCGAGGAGGTCTCCAGCGCCTCGCCGTTGCGGATGTAGATGCCGCGCCGCGCCGCCTGGCCGGTGCCGACCATGATGGCGGTGGGCGTGGCCAGCCCGAGCGCGCAGGGGCAGGCGATGAGCAGCACGGCGACGGCGTGCGACAGCGCGCGCGCCGCCGGGTGGCCGGCCAGCAGCCAGCCGCCGAAAGTCAGTCCCGCCACCGCGCCGACCGCCGGCACGAAGCGCGCGGAGATGCGGTCGGCCAGCTTCTGCACCGGCAGCTTGGCCGACTGGGCGTGGTCGACCATCTTCACGATGCCGGACAGCACCGTATCGCCGTTCACCGTGGTGGCGCGCAGGGTGAAGCTGCCGGTGCCGTTGATGCAGCCGCCGATCACCGCGTCGCCCGGCGCCTTGGCCACCGGGAGCGATTCGCCGGTGACAAGGGACTCGTCCAC
>JAKLJF010001167.1 GCA_023151335.1 Thermoanaerobaculia bacterium
GGCCGCCATCGCGCGCTGCGGCGCATTGCGGAACTGCCAGGCTTCCAGCGTGAGCAGGATCAGCGGCACCACCTGCAGCGTCGAGAAGATGCTGCCGATGGCCAGCGTCGCCACCGGCTTGGCGTTCCAGTAGAAATTGTGCGAGATGCCGAGCAGGCCCGAGCCGAGGAACAGCAGCGTGGCGAGATAGACGATGCGCGAGGCGGCGGCATGGCTGACGAAGCCCATCAGCACCATGAAGTACGCCAGCAGCGCGGTGGTGAACACCTCGAAGAAGGCCTCCACCCACATGTGGATCACCGCCCAGCGCCAGAAATCGGCGACGACGAAATTCGTCTCCGGCCGCGCGACGAAGCCGGAGACGAACAGCAGCAGCACGCAGGCGACGGCATAGAGCAGCCACTTCGGCAGGGTCCACGCGTCGCCCTCGCGCCAGACGCCGCGCGCCAGGCGCCAGACGATGCGCAGCCACAGCGCGAAGACCGCAAACAGCACGCCCTGCCACAGCTTGCCCATCTCGACGAATTCCCAGCCCTGGTTGCCGAGCAGGTTCCAGTACTCGCCGAGCAGGCCCTTCGAGCCCAGCGCGATGCCGACGAGGCTGCCGGCGACCCAGACGACGAACAGGCCGAAAAGCAGGTTCACCTCGCGCAGCAGCCCGGCCGGCACTTCGCGCCGTGCCGTGGACAGCACGAAGATCGAGGCGCCGACCCAGCAGGCGGAGATCCACATCAGC
>JAKLJF010001168.1 GCA_023151335.1 Thermoanaerobaculia bacterium
TCCGGCAGCCAATCGTAGATTTTCGCCCGGACGGTCCATAGGGCGTTGTTCAGTCCGTTGCCGATGGTTTTGAATATCTCGATCAGCGGACTTTCGCCGTCGGGGTGCTTTTCGTCGAACTTGAGCGCGCGGTACTGCCGCATCCCGTGGCAGATATGCCACAGGAACATGCCGGCTAAGTAGATCAGGAACATGCCGCTTTTGCGCGATTCCTTGCGAGACTCGTAATCGCCCAGGGCGCGGGTGTTGGCCTGATCTACCTGGGTTTGTTGTCCGATCAACAGGCTGCTTTGCTGGGCGGCGATGTCGGCCAGGGCTTTTTCCTTTTCAGCCAGGTTGCTGGTTTTGGGTAGGAATTCCGCCTTGCGTTCGCGGCGCTTTTTCTCCAGACCGGCCAGTTGGGCGTTGATTTGCCGGGTTTCCACTTGAGCCCAGTTCGCCCCCACCCCGGCAAGGCGTTTCTTGCGGGATTCCAGCCGCCGCTTTTCCTTGTTGACCTCGGCGTCCACCTTCGTGCCCCAGGCGGCGCGTTCGCGATCTTCGGCGGCTTTTTCTGCGTTGCGGGCCTTCTCGGCCAGGTTCAGCACCTTGTCGTGCGGGGCGGTGTCCACCACCTTTTCTTCCGGTTTGGCCGTCATACGCTCCACAGCCTCGTGGTTGCCTTCGCGGTTGACGATGAAATCAACGGTGCAAATGCCGGCGGTCAGGCAGAGGCACAGGATGCCGATCACCA
>JAKLJF010001169.1 GCA_023151335.1 Thermoanaerobaculia bacterium
TAAGCGGGCATTTCGCCTGGCCTAACCGATCAATTCCGCCAGTTTACCCAACTTGCCGAATGCTTTCGGGAAAAAAGCGATGAACTTCGCCGCCGCCTGTATCTGGTTGTATTTCTTTTTAAATTTCGGATACAGGTCGGCAAACTGCCGGGCGTAGGGTTTGCGGATGAAATTGGCGGTAAAAATACCCTGGTCGAGCAGGTTCATTTTGCTGAACTCGCTGTTGGCCTGCAGGATAATGGCTTCCATGGCGGCGTTGTTCTGGTTGTAATATTGCGCCACTAATTTGCCTCCCTTCACCGGATTAATGGGCTTCAGCGCCGTATTCATCAGCCGGACGCTGGAGGCCAGCAAAGAATCGAGTTTTTGTTCGGATTTCAGGTTGGCTTTGGAAACCCGCGCGAGCATGCCCCGTTCGGAACCCAGGAATTTGGAATAGTTGTAACACGCCCCGGCAGACAGGATAAAGGAAAGTGCCAGGAACAGGCGGGAAAAACGCATAGGCAGAGTATTTTTCCGGCAAAACGCCGAAACTACGCCTCTTCGTGCCAAATTGCCCCGAAAAACTTCTCCCCCCTAAACCCTCTAAACCCTCTAAACCCTCTAAACCTTCTAAACCCTCTAAACCTTCTAAACCCTCTAAACCCTCTAAACCCTTGCGGTGCGACATAAAGTTTTAATTGATTTTTGCGACAAAAAGATATGAAATAACGTTCTTTGACATA
>JAKLJF010000116.1 GCA_023151335.1 Thermoanaerobaculia bacterium
CCAGCGGGTCGCGGGCAGCCTGGAAATGCGCCGCTATTTTGGCGCTTTGCAAGGTGGTATCGTATACGGCCACTTCATCGATCAGACCGCCGAAGTGATCGGCCTTGCCGGCGCCGTCCTCGCGGGCGCCCAGCACCCAGGGGTGCGCGGGGTCGGACCAGTCGCCGCTGACGGTGGGAAAGGAGGAGGTACCGATCAGTACGCCGTTTTTGTACACAGCCAAACTGCCGGTCTGGTTATTGTACGTAAATGCGAGGTGCTGGTAGCCGGTACCGAGATGGCCGAACGTTTGCGTGGCGCCGTTGAGAAAAACCCGGATGACGTTATTAAGCCCGTCGGGTTCCAGTATCAGCCGGAATTCGGTGGCGCCCAATTTTTTATACAGCAGGCACTGTGCGCCGTCCGGCCCCGCGCTGTTCACCCACATTTCAAGGGTGAATTTCGGTGTAACGGGAAAATCCGGCAGGATGGCGTAATCATTTTCCGAGCGGGTGAATTTGAGCGAACGGTGGGCATAAAACTGCTTGGACGGTTGGGCCAGAAAAGTGGTTCCCGTGCCATAACTTGCCGATTCTATTTTATAATAACCGTCGCTGTTGGTCAGGCCGGAGGTGCGCACCGGCGGTCGGTCGGGGTCGAAAGTGGCGCCGCAGAAGAAAATCCGGGTGCGTTTGAATATATCGAAGGTTTTGACGCCTTGCTCCTCGTCCATTTTCCAGTAGTATTTCAATCCGGGGGTAGTGGAACCGGCGGTGCCTTCCATTACTTCGCCGAGGTCGATTTCGTCGAGCCGGCGATGGTAAATGCGCAGCTCGTCGAGTCGGCCCGTCCAGCCGTCGTTGCCCGTGCGGCTGCCCAGACTTAAATCTGTGGCGGATGGGATGGCGCTCATGGGCGCCAGTGCGGCCAAAACCCCGTCGAGGTACAATCGGCCCTGCCCGTTCTCGAAGGAGAGCGCGACGAGGTGCCAGCCGTTTTTGGTCGGATCCGGGAAGGTGGCCGACAGGAACGGCGCGCCCGAGGCCGACACCGTGACGCCTTCGTGCCCGGTAGCGCTGTTGATCGCCCGGATGTAAAGCGGGGATGTTGTCCCCAGTTTCAATATCCCGGCATTGGCCGTCGCCGCGTCCGTTTTAATCCAAAAACTCAGCGACCAGGCGCTGCCGGCAGCAGGCAAATACTGGCTCGAATCGGCAAAGGCCCCGTCGGTAGGCCCGAACTTAGCCGAAAAACCCTGCATGGGCAGCAGCGTGACCAAGGCGCCCGGCACAGGGCTGCCGTTTAGCGTTTGTACCTGCCCGGTGACGACGCCGTTGGGCACCTGGAAACCGAGCGCCTTCCCGCCAAAGCCTTCTCCATAGAGGTTCACCCCGCGTATTTCGTAATTGTAGGGCACGCCGGCGATCACGTTGAAATCGTTGTAACTGCGGGCGCTGCGGTCTACCCCGGTCAGGAAAACCCCGTCGCGGTAAATGTGAAAACCTTCGGTGGAGGCCGGACTGAGCGGGTCTATCGACCAGCTGAGTTGAATGCGGTCGAGCAATTCGCCCTGGGTAGCCGTCACCACAGGCGCGGCGGGCGGCAGCAGGAAGCGCGACCAGAAGCCCTGGTTGGCGATCAGTGTCTGGTTGTACGTGGGACCGACCAACAGTTCGCCCACCGAGGAGTTGTGCCGGTTTTTGGTGTTGACGGCGTTCGTGACGCTGCCGAAGTTGAAAAAAATGGTTCCCGTTGTTTCCTGGCCGCCCGCCGCGCTTGCGTTACAGGCCGGGTTTTGCGCCCGGGCGACCGGGCCGGCGAAAATGCAGAAACTCAACAGTATAAGTATATTGCGAATCCGTTTCATTGTTGCAGATTGAATGGTGAAGAAAAAAAGTGAGAAGCAGGCGACTACCGTACCCATATCTCCACGTTGTCAATTGCATAATCTTCGTCCGCGGCGTTCAGATTGGCGCCGATAAACAGCCAAAATGTGTTTTGGGAAGTTTTGAAGGTCATTTCCACATCTTTGCTGAAATCGCTTTCATTCTGAAGGCCGATAACATTCATGACTGATCCGTTGATGGTCGATCCCTGGAAAGATTCGCACCAACCGAGCAATACCTTATTGATAGCCGTTGGGGCTATTCCGGCCCAACCGCGGTCCGTGCCGCCGTCCCAGGTATCGATAAAATGGTAAGTGAAGCGCACCCGGACATGCGTATGCGGGATTCCGTTCAGGTTGTACTCCCGTTTCATCACGTGGTTGGCGGCCGGGTTGTTTGTCGGTGGCGCTATCGGTTTCGCCACATTTCCGGCTGTAAGCACCGGGGATGTTGGCATCCAAATTAGTGCCGGGGCCGTTGTGGAGGAAGCGACGCCGGAATAGATAGATTGGTAAGCCGACCAGCCATCCAATCCACTTTCAAAATCGGTGCGGTACACCAGGCGCCAGTCATCGACGCCGTTGTAAACCAGGTGTCCACTGCCATTCATCGCCACGTTACCGGAAACCGTCGCGTTGCCCGTGATGCTCGCGCCGCTGTCGTTGATCTGCATCCGCTCCGCACTATTGGCAAAAAGCGATATCGAATTATCGTTGAGGGAAAACAGGCCGCTGTCGTTGTCGCCGCTGCCGCCGAAGGCATACCCGTTGTTGTTGGCGCCAAACGCTCCCGGGGCGCCACCCCGGGCAAGCACGCCGCCGCCGACCTCCAGTGAAGCCGCCGCGGGCAGGGCGCCCTGTCCCACGGCGAGTTTGTCGACGACAATCTGGTTGTCGGCCCGCACGGTTCCGATGCTCGGAAATTTATTGTTTTGCCCGATCAGCGAAAGGGCATACGGCGCCGACGTGAGCGGTATGCGCGGCAGCATTTCCGCGGCGGTGCCAATGGACACGCCCACGTAATACGGCTGGTCGAAGGGGACGTTCAAGGGGTTGATCGTGCCGAGTACCGCGCTGTACACGCCGCCGTTCAGTTCCACATCCTGGATTTCCGTCCAGAGGGCCGTGCCGGCAAGGCTGTCGGCATAAATCCGGAATTTCAGGTTGTAACTGCCGTCGGCGAGCGCCGTTCCGTCAATTTTTTTGAGAATACCCTGTATGCTGAGTTTAGCCTGGGCCTGGATTGTGGTAATCTGGGCGCTGATCAGAAGGAGGGCGGCCAGGAGAAAAAGGCGCGTAGCCTGTTCAAAAAAAAGAAGAGATTTCATTTTAAATTATGTTTGAAGGTTGAGAAAAATCGTTGATAACTGGTTGTGATGACAAAGGCGTTTCAGGCTACGGCGGGTATCATCCGCGGAGCATTCAGGTTTTTTCAGGCTATGTCGTGAACAGGAAAAATTTTTTCAGAGCCGGTGCGGGGTATTCAACAACTCCCGGGCGTTCGTCTTACAGTGGTTGGGGACCCGGTACCACGTTCTTTACCGGCTTCACTGTTTTCAGGTAGGCAAATACTGCTTTTAAATCTTCATCCGACATTTTGCCGATAGCCTTCCAGGGCATAGGCGGCATGAGGGGGCGAGTACCGTCAAGTCCTTTCGATTTACCCTCCCGGATGGCTTTCATAAATTGCGCTTCCGTCCAGGCGCCTATACCGGTGTCGTCGGGCGTGAGATTGGAGGCAAAAGATACCCCCCAGGGGCCTGCGGCGGCCGTTGTACCCGGACTAAAAACTGCGACGAACTCCTTTTTTATCAGTTCTTTCTTATTTCCTGCCGTGAAAGGTTCTCCAGCCTGGTGACCGGAGAACCGGAGCGACATATCAAGCGCGGGGCCGTTCGGCGTCATCACCTTGGGCGTGTGGCAGTGGTCGCAGCCCGCAAAACTGACGAGGTATTCGCCACGTTTCACCCGGGCTTCATTCGATACATTGGCTTCGACGGTGATATGTTTTTCTGCAGGCTGTTGCTGGCAGCCGCTCAACCAGAAGAGAGTGGCAAGGATAGCAAGGCAAAAAAATGGTTTTGTTTTCATCGCTTAATAAAATTGAAAGTGAATGAATGGTGTGGTAGCCCACACTACCGGACATTTTCGGGGTTAGACCTTCCAGGTTTGTCAAACCTGGAAGGTCTGGACGCTTCACGAACAAAATATCCAGTAGTGTGGTGGTAGCCTCACTTCAAAGTGAAGCGGTCGATTTTAATTCCGGGCGGCTTTGATGATGATGCGTTCGTCGTCCAACTGGCCGGAGAGGTTCAGGCCGTCGCCGTTAAAGTCAATATCCAGTTTCAGCACGTCTCCATCCCTGGATTTGATTTCAACTTCTTTGGCTTCATAATCTTCTTCGTAGTTACCGGTTTGGGTTTCGCCGGAACCGTCGCTGTAGATGAGGCTCCATTCAAAGCCGCTGTTGGAGCCATTCCAGGCTTCAAATTCCATTTTGGAAGCGGAGATAACAGCGCCCATAATTTCAACGCCATCAATAGTGAAGGAGCTTAATTCCCATTTGCCGGCAATGGACTCGCCGAGGCTGCTGAGGTTGTTTTTGTTGTCATTGTCTTTTTTGCAGCTGCTGAAGCCGGCTAAAACGACCAGAAGGAGGGCAGATGCCGCCAGGTTAACTTTTGAAAAGACGTTTTTCATTGCTTCGTTAAATTTTGACAAGGTGTGAACGGTGAAGGATCGAAGGTTTCAGGATTACTGTTGGTGTCACAAAGGTGTGGCCGGCTTGCAGCGGGCATCTTCCACTGAGCGTTCAGGCTTTACAGACTATGTTGAATGGCAGGAAAATCTTTACAGATTATGTTGTATCTGTAAAATAGGATAGAGCGTATTGTCTGAAAAACAATTAGTTACGTGTTGCGCTGGGGCGTTCTCCAAATTCTTCAAAAAAAGCGTCGGAGAAATATTGAAGCGAGGAAAAGCCGGTGTCGTAGGCCACTTCCGAGACGGTGAGCGTGGTGCTGCGCAACAACTCGCGGGCTTTTGCCAGCCGGATGCTCCGGATAAACAGGCTGGGCGATTTGCCCGTGAGCGCCTTTACTTTCCGGAAAATCTGACTCCGGCTCATGGCCAGTGCTCGCTCCAGTTGGGGCATTTCAAAATCAGGATCGGAAAGATTGGCTTCCACCACGCCGCGCAGTTTTTGCAAAAAAGCATCCTCCAGGTCCGCTTCAGGCGGTAACGGTTCGGCCGGGTCAAGGAATATTCGCCGGCTGAAAAACGCCTGTACCCGGCGGCGGTTTTCGAGCAGTTGGCGGAGGGTAGCCAATAATTCCTCGCGGTGGAACGGTTTGATCAGGTAGGCGTCGGCGCCGCGTTTCAAACCGGCGATCCGGTCGTCCACCGAGGATTTTGCCGTGAGCAACACGATGGGAATATGGCTGGTTCGTTCGTCGTTTTTCAGCGTGTCGGTCAGATCAAAGCCGTCTTTGACGGGCATCATCACGTCGCTGACGATAAGGTCGGGAATTTGTTCGAGGGCCATGTCGATTCCTGCCTGACCGTCGCGCGCATACGCCACCCGATATCCTTCGGCGAGGCAGTTTTGGATGTACTCTGCCACGTCGGCATTGTCCTCGACAAGCAGCAAAACGGGCATATCGCCGGCATCGGCGCTTACGGCGCCGGCGGCAGGCAACACACGTTCCTGAATGTCCGGTTGGAATGGCGGCGAATCCGCAGGCAGGTGATCGGCGGGTTCGGCATCCTGAAAAACCGGCAAGGCTACCATGAATTCCGCCCCTTTTCCGGGCACATTCCGCAAGGCCAGGCCGCCCTGCATGAGTTGCACCAACTCCCGCACCAGGGCCAAACCGATACCCGTGCCGCCCACGACAGCCGAGGTTTTGGATTGCGCAAACCGGTCGAATATCGTCGGCCAGTCCGATTCGGGAATACCCGGTCCGGTATCGCTGACCCGCAGCAGGATCCATGCCCGCTCCATATTTTTTACGGGCGTTACCGTTTGGTGCCAGCCCCGCGGCGCCGGCGGTTGCCAACGGTTCCAATGTGCAATTTGCAAATACACATGGCCGCCTTCCGGCGTAAACTTTATCGCGTTACCCAATAAATTATGGAGAATATTTTGCAGTTTTTCTTTGTCAAAATCCATCTCGAAGACGGGCAACTCGGTCAAAAAATGCAATTGAATTTGCCTGGACGCCGCGAGCGAATGGAACGATTCGGAAACGTAACGGCAAAACGCCACCACGTCGGTTCGAACGGGTTGCAATTGCATGGCGCCGGAGTCAAGTTTGGCCAGGTCGAGCATCTGATTGATGAGCCGCAGCAGGCCCTGTCCGTTGCGCTGTACCACGCGGGCCATCTCCTGTATCCGGCTGTTGCCTTCCCGGCTTATTTCGGCGGCCAGGCCCAAGATGACCGTAAGCGGGGTGCGGAATTCATGGGTGATGTTGGTATAGAGGCGGGTTTTAACGGCGTCCAGGTCTTTGAGGCGCTCGTTTTCCGCGTGTTCCAGTTTGCGTTTCAATTGAAAGGAGTAAAAATAATAGGCGCCTCCCAGCAGCAGGATCGCGTACATCGTATAGGCCCACCAGGAAGCCCACCAGGGGGGATAAATGACAAAATCGAGCGTGGCCGCATGCGGGCTCCAAATACCCCCGCCGGTACTTCCTTCCACCTCGAACCGGTAGGCGCCCGGGCCGAGCCGCGTATAATTGGCAAAATGGCGGGTGCCAGCATCCACCCAGTCCGGGTCGGCGCCCTTGAGGCGATACCGGTAGCGGTTTTCTTTCGGGTTGGCAAAATCGAGCAAGGCAAATTCGATAGTGAGGGTATTTTGATCGTAGGGGAGCTTCAGCGTCCCGGCAGGGTACTGCTCGTTGCGCGGCTGGTTATTGATTTTCAGGTCGGTGATATGCACCGGGGCGTCGTTGTTTCTTTTTGGCAACTGCTTCGGGTAAAACGCCGTCAGGCCGTTGACGCCGCCGAACATCAGTTGTCCGTCGGGGCAACGGAAGTAAGCGCCCGTGTTAAACTCGTCGTCCTGCAATCCGTCGGCAGCCCGGTAATTTTGAAAGTAAAAGTTCCGCGGGTCGGGAGGGCCGGCGTCTTCGCGGGGCAGGGTGACCCGGCTCAGGCCCCTGTTGGTGCTCACCCACAGGTTACCCGCCTCATCGGGCAGTATGCCGTAGGCGACGTCGTTGGGCAGATCGCTGTTGCGGGTATTGAGTTGAAAAAATTGCCCGCTTGCCTTGTTCAGGCGGTTTAGCCCGCCGCCCTTGGTGCCCACCCAAAGGTATTTATCGGGCAAAACCGGGTCTTCGCAAAGCGACAGCGTGGCGTTATATCCCAGGCTGTGCGGGTTGGCGGGGTCATTGCGCCAGACCTTGAACGTATAGCCGCCCTTTCCGTCGGGGATACCTTCGACGAGGCCTTGGGAGTTGGTGATCCAAACATGCCCTTTTTTATCGGGCAACAACGCATAAAAGGATGAAACGGGGCCGAGCAGACCCGATAAATCGTATGTAAGGGGCCGGTCGGCAGACGGATCAAAACACAACAATTTACTGCCGTCTTTGGAGGCCCATAGCATACCGGAGTGGTCTGTTGCCAGGAGTTGTGGCGTACTCAAGCCGAAGTTGTATGCACGTTTACTGCCGTCGGGGTCGGTTCGTACCAGCAGGCCCACATTATTTACGTGCCATCCGATACCCGTTTGGGTTTCGAGGTAAACCCCCGGGGGATAGGCCGTCTGGTCAGGGGAAAGGTTGAATTCCCAGCCGCTCGTTCCATGCCTGCCGGTTGCCATTTTATAAAAATCCCGGGAAATGAACGCTTCACCTGAACTGTTCGCAAAAATGCGCGAAATGCTTTGCCCTTTAAAATAATGCCGGAATAAGGAAGAAGCCGGTTTGAATTTATGAAGCCCGTAGCCGTTGGTACCGACCCAGATATTGCCCGAACGGTCGAACAAGGGCTTGCCGTGCGAATGCCCCGGGGTTCCGCAATCGAGGAGTTTTTGGGTTTGGAATACATCTTTATCCCGTATCGCCCGTTGAAGCGCCGATTGGTCCTGGTACGGGCTGCTCAGACCGCTCATCTTGTATTGTTTCAATTCCGGATGAAAACTCCAAATGCCGTCGATATAAGAAGCACTCTGAAAAATCATAGTGTTCCCTAACGCAAAGACGACCAGGATGCTGCCGTCTTTATTCGCATACAGTTCTAAAAAATACGGCTTGAGCGTAGCTTTTACCGGTAGCGGCACGGGCTGAAACCTGTCGCTGCCTTTAACCAACCTGTAGGGGCAGTGGTTGCTCACTACCCAGAGGGTTCCATCCGGTCCGAGTGCGCCGCTGTTAAAGTTGTCGGGATTTTCGGAGGTCAGGCCTTGTTCTTTGTCTGGGTAAACCGTTTCAACCTGCAATGCCGCCCGGAGGTCGGCGTTGCCGGGCGCCGGCCCTGCCCGTCCGGGTTTCCAATACAAATGGCACAACCCGTGTGCCGTACCCACCCAAAAGGAGCCGTCGGGCATCTCCGTAACAAAGGATTGCGGTACGGCGGGCAACCCGCCCGGGCCGACGGGCAGCCGGTAAAATTTGCCTGTCTTTTTGTCGAACAGGTTGAGATCGCTGTTTTCAATGACAATCCAGAGATTTTCCCGCGAATCTTCATAAATATACCGGACTACATTGCCGGAAATGGAAAAAGGGTCAAACGGATCATTGGTGTACACTTTGAAATTATAGCCGTCATAGCGGTTCAGGCCATCCTTGGTGCCAAACCATAGAAAGCCGTCGCTCGCCTGGATCGCATGAAAGATCATGCCCTGCGACAGACCGTCGGCAATGGTTACATTCTCATAAGGAATGTTTTGGGCATGAGGTATGCCTTGCACGGTCAGGAGCAGGAAGATCAGGAGCCCGTGTAAAAGCCTGCTCCCCGAAGAAAATGACAGTTCAAGATGCAATGATTGTTTTGTTGATAAGGCGGTAAAGATAAAAAAGAAACTGCTATGGTGTCTTTGAGCGCTTCGAGGGTCACGTAACCGTCGTTGACACAACCGGCATGGGCAGTTGACTTCAAAGCATGGCTCCTGTTCTTATACCATACATCGAAAATACCCCCCTTTGTGGTATAAAAAAAGGAAGCTTCCTTTCGACGGAGCTTCCTGCATGAACTTCACGGGTTCATTGGCATTTATCCGGGGTATATGTTCCCCCTCATTTCTTAAAGCTCTCCTCTGTCAACACCTTCACCCTCAATACCACACCCACCCCCATGCAATCCGGTAGGCCGGCAAAGTGGCAAAAAACGGCAGGGGCGGAGGTGCGGCAAAATTCCAGGTAGTAATGATCCTGTATTTGAATGTTCCATCCGAATCATCGAAATCGCCGGTGCTGAGCGCCCAACATTGCTCATCGAGGGGCAGCGCAGCATTACAAACCTTCATGGTGAGCGTCGTGCGGTACAGGCCATCCTTGAATTCGATGGCAGCGCCGGGAAGCGGCCGCCAATGCAGGCGGTGTTCATCCTTGACATAGGCGCCGTTTAAGCGGGGCGGCGCCGCGGGGCATACGAATCGTTTCCATTCCTGGATAATTTTCCCATAACCCGACATGTGTCCTTCGCCATCTACATACCCCACGAACGGAGGCGTTAGCGGCGGCCCGACGGGGATCCCGGGGCAATCGCCAGGGTTGAAGCATATTTGGGCATTGGCATAACCCGGATTTGGATCCGGCATGGTCGGACAGGCAGACAAAACCGGCAGGTTGCGGCCGATGGTTTCGCCCCAAACAAAGAACGGCCGCCATTTTTTCGGACGCTTTTCGCCTTTTTCTTTGTGAGCCGGCGGTTCTTTTGTGGGTTTACTAGCCCAGAAGGCGGCGATTTCTGCCTCGGTCAGCCATTGTGCGACTTCAGGCGGGATGTCATTGACATCGCTCCGCAAGTCGCTTTTTTGATCGCCGGCGGCAAGGGCCGGCTCTTCTGTTTTAGCGCAGCTGAATACCAGCATGGCGGTCAGCCAGCATACCAGTGCTGCGTAAATGAGCAGGAAAATTTTGTTTTTCATGTGGTGGAAATTTTAAGCGTTAGCCGATGGATAAAGGTATCCGGCGACGCTTCAGATTTCCCTTGCCGCGCAGTCTCAAAGGCTTGCCAATTCGTCTCTCTGTCCAAAATCCGTTGTTGGGATCCAATAGACGGATAAAAACCTCACCCCCTCCGCCACCCGCTCGGACTCACCCCAAACGCCTCCTCGAACGCCCGCGTAAAGTGTGCCGGGTCTTTAAACCCGACCTGGAAAGCGATCTCTGAAATGCGCAGGTCGGTATCGCTCAGCAGCGTCTTGGCCTTGTGCAGGCGCAAATCGCGGAAGTAGTGCCCCACGGGCCGGTCGGTGAGCGCCTGGAATTTGCGATAAAGTTGCGCGCGGCTCATGGCGAGGGCTTTACAGAGATCGGGGATGCCGAAGGCATCGTCGTCGAGGTGGGCTTCGAGGATGCCGCGGACTTGCTGCATGAAGGTATCTTCCAGCGTGGGGTGGGGCGGAGGCTCGAACGCCGCTCCCGCGTTTGCATAGCGCGCCTGCAGGCGTTTGCGCAGTTCAAGCAATTTTTTCAGGCGGACGAAAAGTTCTTCTTTGTGAAACGGCTTGGCCAGGTACGCGTCGGCGCCGTGTTGCAAACCTTCGATCCTGGACGCTATATCGGCTTTGGCGGTGAGCAGAATAATTGGAATGTGGCTGGTGCGGATATCGGTTTTCAGGCTTTGGCAGAGTTCAAAGCCGTCCATGCCGGGCATCATCACG
>JAKLJF010001170.1 GCA_023151335.1 Thermoanaerobaculia bacterium
ATGCCCCATACTACCACTCCAATTACCTCAAAGACTGGCTGGCGCTAAACCCCTGGTGTAGAGTGATTTACCTGCCGCCATACGCGCCCAACCTGAACCTGATCGAGCGGCTCTGGAAGTTTTTACGAAAGAAGGTGACCTCGTATAACTTCTATGAGCACTTCGCCGAATTCCGAAAGGCGATACTCGACTTTTTCAAAAATATCAAAGAACATAAACAAGCGCTGGAGTCACTCCTGACGCTCAAATTTCGCATTGCCGGATTATAGAGCTTTTCGCAAACCACTTTCCGCCGGGTATAAGTACATATATCTATCCAATTTGCTATCGGCACTTGTAAAGGTTAGCAACCTGTAGGGCATTGATTTCAAAATTGTTTGCCAGGAATACTAAAGCCCGTTTTTGTTCTTTGTCATTGTACTTGATTCTCCGCAGGTGTTCAGGATATTCTTTTGCAGCGTAATGGTTTTTAAGCCGAATAGTTTGATTGCATCAGCCCGGTATACTTGTCAATCGTATGAGAATATACCCGGATGAACGCCAGATTCTTCTTTGCACGGGTGACGAAGAAAGCATCCTGCGCATGAATATGCTATAATCGAACCCAATCCATGTAAACTCTGTCTATCACGTAAAACCCATCGCTTTCAAATTCCAAAACGTCCAGGACATTCACATCATGGCACAATCCGTCAGTTATGT
>JAKLJF010001171.1 GCA_023151335.1 Thermoanaerobaculia bacterium
CATTACTAATTGCGCATTGGCCATTTCCAAACTGAAAAATGCGACGGGTACGCTGGATTTCGCCGCATTTATGGCCACGGACAATGCGAAGCCGGTTTTGCCCATACCCGGTCGCGCTGCCAGGATCACCAGGTCGGAATTTTGCCAGCCGCCGGTCAGTGCATCCACTTCCGCAATGCCGGCAGAGATACCCGTGATACCTGCGCCCACCCTGGATTTCAACGCATTCTGTTCGATTTGTTTGAAGGTAGAAAATGCGATGGATCCGGCCTTGGTGCTGGAGCGGGACAACGAATTTTGGGTAATGGCAAACAAGCCCTGCTCCGCATTTTGGAGCGCAGCGAAACAGTCGATGGTGTCTTCGTAGCCGTCCTTCACCATCTTGGCGCCGGTGGCAATGATCTGCCGTTGGATGTGTTTTTGCTGGATAATGCGGCTATGATATTCGATGTTGGCCGCAGATGCCACGCGGTTGGTCAGTTCCACTAAGTAATAACTGCCACCCGCGCGCTCCAACTCGCCGCATTTGCGCAGTTCCTCGGTCACGGTGAGAAGGTCCACGGGGTGTTGCTGGTCGTGTAGCCGCATTATCGCCTGGTAGATGGCCTGGTGTGCGGGCGTGTAAAACGCCTCGGGCGTGAGCAAATCCGAGACCATGTTCATCGCTTCCCGGTCAATCATCAGCGCGCCCAGGACCGCT
>JAKLJF010001172.1 GCA_023151335.1 Thermoanaerobaculia bacterium
GGCGATTTGCCCGCCGCCTTCTGGACGGTAAACCCCGCGCAATTCGAGCACAGCATGACGCTCATCGGGATGTTTCAGGCCGGCGGCGCCAATGCAACGACGCCCGACATGGAACTCGGCGCCTTCGCCGGCGCGGAAGTGCGCGGTTCAGCCCGGGCAATCTTCATCGAACCGCTGCAAGCCTACCTGTTTTTCCTGACCATGTACGCGAACACGGGTAATGAATTGCTGCATTTCAAACTGTTCGACGGCACCACGGGTGAAGTGCAAAACCTGAAGGATACGAGGTACTTCTCGCCCAACTACCACGAGGGGAGTTTTGACAACCCGGTACCGTTCAGCCTGCCAAGCACCGGCACGAGCCAACCGGGCGCGATTCAGTCCTTCGACATACAGCCCAATCCTTTCCACTCCGAAACGACGTTCCGTTTCGTCTTGTCCCGTGCTCAGGAAATCGACCTGACGATCATGGACGCGGGCGGAAGAACGGTAGCCCGGATGCAAACTCAGGCCGGGGAAGGCATGAACGCCGTCAGATGGGACGGGCTTTCCAGTCAGGGCTCAAACCTGGATAATGGTGTGTACTTTGTCCGGTTGAAAACGGATGAAGGGATAACGACGCGGAAGCTGGTGTTGCAACGGTAGCTAAGAAACGGCGCAATACCGGTATTTGAGGGGAGAACTCT
>JAKLJF010001173.1:0-324 GCA_023151335.1 Thermoanaerobaculia bacterium
AAGTTTCGTAAACGTAGCCCGTTGGTACTCCAGGGCCGGTTTTCTGATACCGGATAGTCGAAGGCGCCAAACCCAGGTCGGCCTCCACCGGCACTTCGGGAAAATACAGTTCCAGCCCCATGCGAATCATAGCCAGGTGATGCACCGCGTGGTCGAAGGCGTATTGCAGTTCGCGGCCCATGCTCGACATGTAGGCGGGGCGCCGGTCGGGTCGGATAAATTCGCCGGAAAACTCGCTTTCGATCATCAGCCACTGGTGCTCGTCCTGTTGCTTCACCGTCGTCGCGATAAAATCCAGTACGGCCAGCGCTGCCCGTGGGCATT
>JAKLJF010001173.1:365-683 GCA_023151335.1 Thermoanaerobaculia bacterium
CACACCGTCGAACAGGCAGCTGTAGAACTCCAGAATATGCCGGAAATGCTGGCCTATACTGCTGCCGCGAAACAAAGGCAGCGGGCGCGTGTAAATATCTTTGGAGATATGTTCGAGCAAACCGGTCATTTGGGCAGCGATGAGGATTGTTCCCTGTTTGGCGTTCATAATAAATGTGTTAAGCGTTAATTTTCAGATTGCGATACAAAGGTCGCCGCGTGCGGGGCGCTAAAAGTTTACACAGGTTACATCTTGAAAAATAAGGCTTCTTCCGGCCTGGAATTTTTTTTGTATTTGTCCAATGACTAATGACCCAAT
>JAKLJF010001174.1 GCA_023151335.1 Thermoanaerobaculia bacterium
GCAGGAAATTTTTTTTGAATTTTCCGGTACAACCACGCCCGTTGTTTCCACAGGTAAAACAGGCCAAATAACCAGCTGCACAGCAGAAAATAACGGCCGTAGATGATGAAAGGGGCGATCAGCCAGTGTTCGGTGGGTGCATCGGTCAGGAAAAACATGGCGACTTACAACTTACGACTTACGACCTGCGACTTTCGACTTGCGGCAGGCATCTGGTGTCAGTCGGTATAAAAGATAGGTTGAGACAATTGAACCGGCCCGCGGATTAATCCGCTGCAGACCAATTTTAACTCAAAGATATCCGGCTCCGTTGCCTGAAATCAATTCCTTTCAACCTACCGCACCTTTCCATCAACCAACGGCGCCCGGCCTGACCGGTAGTTGAAGCAAAAACACCGCCGGTTGATCCCATTTTTTTCCCTCCTCCGGCCGCCTGCACTTTTGGCTTAAATCGTCATTGGTCGTCATTAGTCGTCATTGGTCGTCATTAAAAAATTCAACTCATCGCTCATCACTCATCACTCATCACTATCCAACTTATTATGAAAAATCAAATGCTTTTGATCGTCGCGGTTTTTGCCGCAACCCTGCTGGTTTCCTGCCGTAAAAATGCAGAAGAGATCGTGGCCCTGTTATCCGAAAACGAGGCAGCCGAGATCGTCGAAACGGCTGTTGCCGAAC
>JAKLJF010001175.1:0-305 GCA_023151335.1 Thermoanaerobaculia bacterium
AGCCAAGCGACTTGAAGAAGTTTTTATCCCTCATCAGAGTGATCCGCTGAATATTCCCAAGGTTTCTTCAGGTCTGAAACTGCTCCAGCAGGTCAGGGATGAAACACACAGATTCTCGATAACCTTTCACCGCTCAAGGCGTGATAAAAGGACATTGCGAACCGAACTCACAGATATTCCGGGTATCGGAGAAAAAATTGCAATAAAGCTTTTACTTGAGATCGGATCGGTTGAAAAAATCAAGGATTCCACACCTGAGGAAATTGCCAGGGTTATCGGGGCTAAAAAAGGAGAGATTGTATACC
>JAKLJF010001175.1:315-677 GCA_023151335.1 Thermoanaerobaculia bacterium
AATCATTACAGCTTTGCAATCGCCCCGGAATTGAATAATCATAGCTCATAATTCATAACTCATAATCCATAACTCATAACTCATGACTCATAACTCATAATCCATAACTCATAATCCATAACTCATAACTCATAATTCATAACTCATAACTCATAACTGACTTCCGAACCTTTCAGGAATCAGAAATTCTTCAAAATTCTGCCTGTTTACTGACTTAAGCGAGAGTGGTTTATAACTTTTCACAAACGTCTCCGGGAATCTGACTTTCGCCTTTTCATTCCACTTGAACTCATACGCACGAACTCCTTCATAAGTCTCTTCCACATAATCAATTTCCTGCTGCTGTAAAGTCCTCCAGAAAA
>JAKLJF010001176.1 GCA_023151335.1 Thermoanaerobaculia bacterium
GGCTTGCGAAAGCTGTATCCTTCCTCTCCGAAAGAGAACTCGCCATCTATACACTTACTTTTCAACAACGGCTGGATAATTTAGGCAGACATATCATAACCCGCTTTCGAGACCATGAAAATACCGGAGTATTACCCGCGCTGGCATACAACAATGCATTGTTTCACAAAGGTTTTCTACTCAACGCCGCGGCCAGCTTAAAAAACCTTTCAACCCTTTCTCCAGCATCTGTGGAAACTAACACCCGACTCAAAAGCTACCGTCGGCTCCTCGCCGCAGAATTTGCCAAACCTGTTGCCCAACGCGACAGTACAAACGTTGCCGAGCTCGAAGAAAATGCCAACACCCTCGAAAAAGAACTCGCCCATACCGTCGCAGGTTATAGTGAAGCTATTCGTCAAGTGAAATGGCCTGAAGTAAAAACAGCTTTGAAGCGGGACGAAGCAGCTGTAGAATTTGTCCATTACCGCTACTCCGCGCCGAATGCGACCGATAGTACCCTATACGCCGCCCTTGTCCTTCGACCAGGGGATGCCCAGCCACTTTTCGTGTCGCTCTTCGATGAAAAGGAACTTATGCCACTCCTAAGCGGCGCTACAGGCGGCAATAATTTTTTGAAAATTAATGCTTTATATGCTGCACAAAAGGTAGT
>JAKLJF010001177.1 GCA_023151335.1 Thermoanaerobaculia bacterium
GCAGAGTTCGAAGAAGGAGGGTTGGATTTCTTCGATTTTGGCGCGGTTGCGCGCCACGAATTCCACAACCTGTTCCCTGGGAATATATTCCCCGTTGATTTTGATGCGTTCGCGGAAATCCTTGTAGTGCGGACTGATATACAAGCCTGTTTTTAAACCCGCAGCCTGGCAAACGGCCGCCAGCATGTGGCTGACCGAACCTTTGCCATTGGTACCGCCCACGTGGATACTGGCAAATTTTGCCTGCGGATTGCCCAGGTGCCCGCAAAGGGCGAGGGTATTGCCCAGATCTTTTTTATACGCCGCCGGCCCGTTGCGCTGGAACATGGGGAGATGGGCGTAGAGGTAGTCGAGTGTTTCTTTGTAATTCATATCGATTACGGATTACGGATTGCGGATTGCGGATTAACCTAACTCTTGGCACTGTCTGTAGTCGAGGAATGGTTGGTAAACCAAGATCTGGGTTAATCCGCAATCCGCAATCCGTAATCGCAAAGGTTGTTAATTTTCCCGGCCCGATATTGGGCAAACCGCCGGGAAGTCTGACATTTGCACGCCCTCCCCTCCAACCCCGGATAACTTTAATCCTTTCACCTCTTTGCCATGAAAATTTTGTTTGTCCGAAACACCCGAATTCCGACAAAGACATACG
>JAKLJF010001178.1 GCA_023151335.1 Thermoanaerobaculia bacterium
GCGCCCGCCCACGATGCGCGGCATCGAGGCGAAGCGCTGGCCACCGGCGCCGATGTGTTCCGCGAATGCGGTAATCACGTCCTGGTAGAGCGGTTCACCCGCGGCGCCGGGTTCCTTGGTGCGGTCGAGCACCGCGATGCTACGTACGCCGGGCGGCAGCGCCGCAACCAGGTGTTCGCCGGAAAAAGGCCGGAACAAGCGGACCTTGAGCAGCCCGAGTCTCGCCCCGGCCGTGTTCAGGTGTTCGACCGTGTCGTGTGCGGCCTCGGCGCCGGATCCCATCATGACCAGAACCCGATCCGCATCGGGCGCGCCGACGTAATCGAAGAGCCGGTAACTCCGACCGGTTATGCGGGCGAAGCGTTCCATGTTGCGGGCCACTACCTCCGGCAGTCGCGCGTAGAAAGGACTTACCGCCTCCCGCGACTGGAAGTAGACATCAGGGTTTTGCGCGGTTCCGCGCATGACAGGTCGATCCGGGGAGAGGGCGCGCATGCGGTGCGCTTGAATCCAGTCGTCCATGATCATCTGCCGGACGTGCTGGTCACTGAGAGGATCGATCTTGGCGACCTCGTGCGAGGTTCGGAAGCCATCGAAGAAATGCAGTATCGGGACCCGGGATTCCAGCGTGACCGCATGGCTGAG
>JAKLJF010001179.1 GCA_023151335.1 Thermoanaerobaculia bacterium
AGGTTATTACACAATTAAATATCGCCTTTCGGATTGGATATATTGATGAAAGTACGCTGCTGCAATTAGAAAATCTTACCGAAAAAATTCGGGCTTCTCTAAAAAAACTTATACAATCGCGAGGCGGCTCAAATCCCTTAAATGTAATAATTTGGCTCCTGATTTCGCTCGTACGTCCGGTATAGGGACCACCGTCCACCGTCCACCGTCTACCGTCTACCGTCTACCGTCTACCGTCTACCGTCTACCGTCCACCGTCTACCGTCTACCGCCCACAAAATCACACTCCGGTCGTCGCTCGCGGAGATCAGGTAATCCGGCGTCCACAGCAGGCGGTTCACCGAATTGATATGCCCGCCGTCGCGAATGGTTTCCAGCACCCGGAGCAGTTGAAAAGTTTCAGTATCCCATATTTTAATGGTCTTGTCGCGGCTGGCCGTGGCAAAGAATTGGCCGTCAGGAGAAAATACCAGATGATTGACGGTGAACCAATGCGCCGGTTGTTCCGAGACCAGGGTCAGGTTATTTTCCAAATCCCATACGCGCAGCATGGCGTCGCGTCCGCCGCTGAGCAGGTAGCGGTGGTTGGGAGTATAGGCCACCACGAAAACAGAATTAGCATGCGCGCCCGGCCGGGTATTTTT
>JAKLJF010000117.1:0-8152 GCA_023151335.1 Thermoanaerobaculia bacterium
AGCCAGCACATCACCCCGGAGCAAGAATGCTTTTAATTCCTGAATCATACGTTTTTCGTTTTGTTGAAAAAGAAACGGTGTAGTGGCGGTAAATGTAAAACGCTTTCCGGTTTTTTAGCCGGGCATGGTATAATTTTTTATTCGTTAAATAAAAAAATTTATGTACCTGAATCAAGGATACTGTTGTAAATACTAAAATTTTATTTGCCGGCTTCTGTCCAAAACAGGGTCGAGGCGATGCGGTCGGCAAACAGTTTGCCGGCGCGGGAGAGGCGGTAAATTTCGCCGTTTTGTTCCACCGTGCCGTCGCGCAAAAACGGTTCAATGCCGTTCAGGAAATACGCGGCAAAGGCCGGGCCGATAGCGGCGATCCGGTCCGGTTCGCAGCCCCAGATAGTGCGCAGGCCGGTCATCACGTATTCGTTGTAGCGCTGGGCAGGGGTCAGTTCTTCCCGTTCGAAGGGCAGTTCGCCGGCTTCCAGCGCGCGCAGGTACCGGGCGTTGTTGGCCACATTCCATTGGCGGCTGTGGCCGTTGAAGGAGTGCGCCGAGGGGCCCACGCCCAGGTATGGTTCGCCGCGCCAGTAGCTGCTGTTGTGGCGGGCATAGCGGCCGGGCAGGGCGAAGTTGGATATCTCGTAGTGCTCGTAGCCCCGGGCGGCCAGCGTATCCTGGAGAAACCCGAATTGCCGGGCGGCCTTTTCTTCGTCGATGGCCGGCGATTTGCCCGCGCGCACGAAATGGGCCAGGGCGGTGCCTTCTTCCACGGTAAGGCCATAGCACGACAGGTGCGGTATGCCTTCTTCCAGGGCAATGCGCAGGTTTTCGGCCCAGTGCGCGTCGGTGGTGGTGGGCGCGCCGTAGATCAGGTCGATGGTCAGGTCGTCGAAGCCGGCAGCGGCGGCCTGATAGAGGCAATGGCGCGCATGGGCGGCGGTGTGGGCGCGGTTCATCCAGCGCAGGTCTTCGTCGTGAAACGACTGAATGCCGATACTCAAGCGTTTGACGGGGGTGTGGCGGCGCAGGTCGTGCAGTTTTTCCTTCGTCAGGTCGTCCGGATTGGCTTCGAGCGTGATCTCTGCGTCGCCGGCAACGCGGTGCAGGGCGTATATTTTTTCAAAAATACGCTCCAGTTCGGGCAACTCCAGCAAAGAAGGGGTGCCGCCGCCGAAATATATGGAATGTAGTTCAGCGCCGCCGAGGTAGTCGCGTTGGAGTTCGAGTTCGCGTAAGATCGCCTCCACCATGGCCGGTTTGCTCCGAAGGGTGGTGGAAAAGTGGAAGTTGCAATAATGGCAGGCTTGTTTGCAAAAAGGGATATGCAGATAGATTCCAGGCATGATGATCAATCTCCGGTGTGCCGGCCTAACCGGTTAATAGTGCAATTGCGACAGGCATCTTTTAATTTCGGCGGCTACGTATTCGCGGGGTTCCTGGTTGAGGTGTACCGCATCCTGAAGGCTTTTCAGGTCGTCGGGATGTTCGGGCAGCAGGGTTTCCATTTCCCGGAAAATGCGCAGGGCCTGCCCCCAGACGCGGGCCTCGGCAAATTCCTCGGCAGCGCGCTGGCGGATCTTGAATTGTGCAATGATGGCATTCAGGGCAAAAAGCCGGCGCTGATACAGACTTTCATACCGTTCTGTGATATTGGCGCGCTGTATCCGCCAGATGGTGTCGCCTTCCGTGATCCGCACGATGTCGTTCAAGCGGGTATATTGATGCAAGGTTTCGTATGCTTCCCGGTAATCGGTAAGCGCCGGAGAATAGTTGTCGCGGAAAAAGAGCGAGTCGCCCCGGATCAGATTTTCGATAACCACCGTATCGTAAATACCGTGCAGCCGCTCCACTTTTTCCAGATCCCGGGAGGCGCTCCGCCCGGTCATCCAGCGCAGCACTGCGCTCTTGACAGGTTGTCCGATGAGATTTTGATAAGCTTCGACGCCGGCGGGAAACGCTTCGCTGCTGACGATAAATTCGGCTTGCTCCAGTTCTTTACGGGCCGCCTGCGTCCAGTTGTACAGGTACAGGATCGTGAACATCACCATAAATACGGCGGTAGTGAGGGAGAACAGGGCAACCCGGCGGGCCAGTTTGCGGCGTTCTTCCATCGCTTTGAGCTGGGCCTGAATCGCCTCGCGTTGTTTGGCTTCTTCAGCCAGCCGTGCCTGGAGTTCGGCTTTTTCCTGGTCGGCTTTTTCGCGCCGGCGCCGCAGATCGCGCGATTCGATGATGGCCGGCAGCAGGGTATCGTGACTGATCTCGTAGTAATAATCGTCGAGCCGGAGTTCTTTGCGCAGCAGGCGGGTTTCGACGAGGGTGTCGAGAAAATCGTGATCCACATTCCAGGTGGAGGTGAGGAAATCGTCGACCATGCTGCAGCGGCGTCCGATGGGGGTCACGAGGCTTTCCTCGATCAGATTTTGCGCTTTCAGGATAAAATCCTCGCGGTGTCCGACCGGTTTTGCCGTTCGGCGCGAATAGATTTCCGGCAGGCCTTTTAATTGTTTGTGGTAAAAATCCCTGATCTCGCGCTCCAGCCCCTCGTGCCCTTCGTAAAATGCCGGCGTCACTTCAAAACCGGCGGGATGGCGCTCGCCGATGATCTTTTCTTCGACGTACTGACAGAGGATTTGCAGGTTAAAAGATTCGATCTCGTCCTGTTTGCGCAAAACCAATGACACTTCCCCTTCTTCGGCTTCAGATGCGGCCTGGCGTCCGGCGAGGAAATCGAGCATTTCCTGCAGGGCGTCGGCGTGGTATTGGAACGGCGGGCTGGCAAAAAGGCCGGCGGCCCGGGCCGGTTCTTCGATGGCGGCTTTGGCTTGCCGGCGGTTGAGCGGCTGCAACTGGTAGCGGTTGCGCAAAATATTGGGGATCAGGGGGCTGATCTCGTCCAGCAGGTGTAAAAAATCGGAGCGGATGGAAATGATAAGGCGCAATTCGGGTTGCCGTTCCCACCATTGCATGAGCGCCGGCGTCATTTTGGCGTCCTTGGTTTGCAGCCGTTGCATCAGGGTAGCGCGCACATTTTCCGGCATGACTTCGTTGGCCAGGTCGGCCAGTTCGCCGAGGAAACGGCGGCGGCTGGTTTCGCTGTGGCCCAGGGTAAATACTTCCTCGAACTGGTCGAGCACCAGCACCGGCGTGGCGGGCAGGCCGTCGAGGTCGAATTCGAGCCGTTTCATACGTTCCCAGAGGGTAAGCCGGTCGCCGGCCACTTCGCCGGTGTTGTCGCGCCCGCCCACGCTGGGGTGTTTTTCCAGGGCTTCGCCGATGCTGTCCACCAGGGAGGTATTGGTTTTGTCGGCGCGTACAAAAAGGGGAATAAAGCCCTGTTTTTCCAATTCGGGCGCCACGCCGGCCTGCAGCAGGGAAGTTTTGCCGATACCCGATTTGGCAAACAGCACCACGAGCCGCTCGCGAACAGCGAGGTTGACGAATCGCTGCACGTCTTCGCCGCGACCGTAAAAAACGGCGCTTTGGGCCCTTTCGAAGGGCTTCAGACCCGGATACCGGCGCGGCAGGTTAGAGGATGCTGGCGTCATGCGAGGGTGTCGATATATTTTTTAAGCGTTTCGGCAATCTCAGCCAGGTGTTTGTCTTCCTGGTTGTCGCCGAACACGGCCTGGCGGTTCAGCGGACGGGTGGTTTTGAGCTGCCCCAGCGCCGTGCCATCGAGGCTGACCGCTTTGAGCAGGATGGGCATGACGAGAAAACGGGCGCGGGGATTGTTGCGCCGCACGATCTCATCGAGCAGGGGCAGCACGGGGTTGGCGGTGTCGAAAAAGTCGGCGGACACCAGGGGCAGCACCACCTGGCACTGGCCGAGTTTTTCTTTCACCCAGGCGCTTACGTCGCCCTGTCCGAGCGCGTCGCGCAGGGTCCAGGCGCGTATTTTAAGCGGGCGCAGGTGATTGAGCAGGGCCTTGCAGCCTTCTTCGTCGGTGGCCTCGTTGTGCAGAATGAGCACTTCGGCCTGCGGGGCGGCGTTATCGCTGGCAGCCTGGCCGTCGAGTGCCTGGTAATGCACCAGCAGGTTCGACACGAAGGTTTCCATGTCCACTTTCGGAAATTCCATGCGGAATTCGCCCTGAAAAAACACCTTGGCGTGCGGGCCGGCATCGGGTTCGCCTTTGAGCGGATAGGCAAAGGGTTGAATATTGTTGCGGGCGTTTCGAAACAGGGCGTCGAACAGGATGCGCAGGCTCCAGTCTTCGAAATCAAAGCCCATAAACAGGTAAAAACGCGGCACGTTGAACGCCGCCAGCAGGCTGTCGGGCAGGCGCTCGTGTTGTGCCCCGGTGATCTTGTTCACGTAGCCCAGCTGGTCGCCATAGGTCAGCACCAGCGATTCGGGTTTTTTATAGAAACCGAACAGGTTGTAGATCAGGGGCGCCGTGTCGTCGCCAAAGGTGTAGAGCGGGTCGGGGGTGGGTTTGCGGAAATTATAAAAATCGAAACGGAAATCGCGCACGGCCTGGGCGTAGTAGCGCGCGAAAAAGTCGTCGGGCGAGGTATTGATAATGATCTTGAACGGCAGGTCGGCCAGCTGCTCCAGCAGGGGATGCAATTCGGCTTCCCGTTCGGCTTTTTGGTAATAATCCTGCACGGCGGCGATGATCATGGTATCGCTCAGCAGGTTGCGCATCCGCAGGGTACTGGTCACCTGGGCCAGCGATTCTTCCTCCAAAGCGCTCAGGTGCAGGTCTTTGGCCAGGTGTGTGGCGCACAGCTCCGTCAGCGGCCGGTAACCGCCGTCGGCTTGTTTGGCCGCCATGGCAGCCGGGCCGAGGAACAGCACGCAGCTGCCTTCGCGGATCTGCCGGGCAATGTTCTGGTACAACATTACCGGCAAGCCATTGGCGTCGCCGCCGGCCGCATCGCCGGGTGTCTTCGTCGCTTCGGTGGGCATAAATTAATGCTCTTTCAGGATCATTCAGATAAGCAAAGGTAGGTATGAGTGCGAACGATACACATTTAATTGAAAAATAATTGTAAAAAAGCAGGCTATAAACGAAACTTTGAATCATTTTTTACCTACTCACTAAATTCTAAAAAGTCATGAAAAAAAACCAGCAGTATTATTCCTATTCCGACGAGCCGTTAACTTTGAAAACGCGCGTCCGGAACTACCAGCAGGCAGGCAGGGCGTTTTTGAAAGAAGCGCTCAAAGTAGAGGACCAGGTTTATTTGAACAAGAATGCCATCAAAGGAAAGACGAAAGGACAGCTGCTTGTACTGGAAGAGGAAAAAAAAGTAAAAGACCTTACCACGGTAAGCTACAGGCAAATCTTCAGGGGCATACCGGTATGGGATGCCGCGGTGAGCATCCTGATTTCCGACTCGTTCGATATTTATGGAGCCTCTGTTTCAATTAAACCGGAATTGCATAAACAGAATGAACTTTCAAAATTATCGCCGGAAGATTTTAATAAATTGAAAAAACAGATCGATGTAAAATTTCTGGAAACGGCTCTGGACAGCAAAAGGAATGCCTTGCGGTTGAAAAAATTCGGATCGGACCTTTCGGATATCAGGATTAAAATAAATGCCATTCAGCCCTACATCTATCAATACTTCGCAGAAGAACGGCAACACGGCGGGCACGACGAAAAAATAAAAGGCTTGTTCTATGATATTCCGGAACTTCAATTGCCCGAAGTAGATAAAAGCATAAAAGAAGGCGCTTACTATGGCGTACTGGAAGTATTGTTCTCCACGGTAATGCCTTGGGGCGATCTGCACTGGCGGGTTTTTATCGAGATCAAAACCCAATCTGTACTTTATTTGCGCATACTGGCCGATAATATAAACGGCTATGTTTATGACAGCGATCCAGTCAGTTTTACCGGGGACACGACGATAACGCCGGGATCCGCGGTTGGTATACTCAACACCGCGCGAACGCCAAGACCCCTGCCGGGAATTTTTAGCAACAATCCACAGCCCTTGTCGGGCAATTACGTGGCGCTGGCCGAATTGCTGAATCCCGTGATCCCCCCTCCCACCCTTCCGCTCGGACAGGACTTCAACTTCAATGCCAACACGCCCGATTTCACGGCCGTAAACGCTTATTATCACAACGACGCCCTGTTCCGGATGGTGGAAGAAATGGGATTTGACATGAATGCTTATTTTGACGGCACCATGGCCAATCCGGGATTCCCGG
Source organism: Thermoanaerobaculia bacterium (assembly GCA_023151335.1). Lineage (GTDB taxonomy): Bacteria > Bacteroidota > Bacteroidia > Chitinophagales > Saprospiraceae > M3007. Next base: position 6,170 of record JAKLJF010000117.1, read on the forward strand.
TGCCCGTCGACCACCGGAGCTTTTTCGATATGGTCAATGCCTGCGCCCCGGGCAATATGTTCGGCAACGGCAGCGGCGGTTTTCACTATGGCCTGGTGGAGTCGGGTCAGCCGGTGGGTATCGCCTGTTGCTGGTCGGTTGTATTGCACGAATTCGGACATGCCATCCTGTGGGACAACGTCCATTCTCCGAATTTTGGTTTTGCGCACAGCGCCGGCGACAGCCTGGCTGCCATACTCAATGACCCCCGCTCGAAAGCGCCCGACCGTTTTATGACATTTCCCTGGCTGACGCTGGCCAATCCGGGAATCGACCGCCGGCACGACCGCGATGTCGCGACGGGCTGGGCCTGGGGAGGCGTGAATGACGATGGCGGCTATGGCAGCGAGCAAATTTTATCCACTTCGCATTTCCGGGTGTATCGCTCCCTGGGCGGCGATCATTCTGATTTGCTGGAACGCGAATTTGCCGCGCGGTATATGAGTTATTTGATTTTCTACGGCGTAGGGCTGTTAACACCTGCAACCAATCCAAATTCGCCCGAAGAATGGGCCGGATACTTAATCACAGCCGATTTGGCAACCAGTAACTTCGAGGGCCAACCTCGCGGCTGCGTCCACAAAGTGATCCGCTGGGCATTTGAAAAACAGGGCGCTTTTCAGCCGCTGGTCGCTGTGCCGCCGATCACCACACCGGGCGCTCCACCCGCCGTGGATGTTTACATCAACGATGGCAGGAATGGCGAATATTACTTTTCAAGAGACATCTATGATTCTTCAGAAATCTGGAACCGCCGCTTGCGCGATGGTAATGCCACGCACCAAAAGCCCCTCATCGGGCAAAGGAATTTTGCTTATGTCATCGTGCACAACCGGGGAACACAAACCGCGAACCGCGTGACCGTCAGGGGATACCGGAGCGCGGCCTGCTGTTGCGGTTCCGACAGCCCGGAATTATTGACCTGGCCTAATGATTTCATTCCCATGCTCACCCCGTTCGCCGGGCCTTACGTCATCCCAAGCAATTCTTATGTGGTGGCCGGCCCGTTCGAGTGGATACCGGAACAGGAAGGCGAAAAATTATTGTTTGCAGCCGATGCGCATGGGGATCGCTCCAATCTTTCCAATATACCCTCCGGCGAAAGCGTTGCTGTAAATCATTTTGTACCGTTTGACAATAACATTGCCATTCGTCGCATGCCGATGTAGACGGCATTTCACTTTGTTGTATATTATCGTTTTTATTACTATTTGGCGGGCATTTCTTCGCAATCTCCGTTTTGTCCGGAGCAGTGCCGTTGGAATGCCCGCCTTTTATCTATCCGTTACAGGTCATGAAACTCAATATCCGATTGCTGCTTCCGGTTGTTTTGATAGCCGGTTTACGCGCCGGTATGGCGCAAACTGTTTTCCCCGAAACCGCCGCGCTTTGGCAATGCAAAGAAATCACGCTTTTTGGCACGCTTGAGATATTTTACGAACTGTGCGACGATACGGTGATCAATCAACAGCAGTACAAGAAAATATCAAGGTATTCGCTTGATTCAAATGGTGAACCCGTAAATAAGATGTACGCGGGCGCCAGCCGGGCGACAGGCGACACCGTTTATTACATACCGCCCAACCTGTCGGTCGAAAGGCTTTTATATGATTTCAGCCTGGAAAAGGGAGATACCATTGCTCTGATCAATTTCGACAATACGCCCGTCCAACTGATCGTCGACAGTACGGCCCTTGTAACCATCGACAACAAAGAATTCAAAACCATATTTTTCAAACCGAATAACCCGGTCATTGAGTTTTGGGTCGAAGGAATTGGCGGCAACCGGGGGCCGTTGACACGGGGATACCAGTTAATCGCCGACTATGAACCGCTCCTGGTTTGTTTTAAAGATTCCTCCCTTTTTTATGCAACAGGTGTGGCGGATTGTATACTGGATTCGCTGCTGTTGTGTGACGCCACATCCGGTACATCTCCGGATAT
>JAKLJF010000117.1:8162-10686 GCA_023151335.1 Thermoanaerobaculia bacterium
GTCGCGGCTAAGCTGACCCGAATATATCCCAATCCTTTTCTCCATTTTTTCGTCATTGAACCCCCAATTGCCCATTGGAACAAGGGGCTTCGCGTCATCGTTTTCAATGCCCTTGGCCAGATGACGTATTCCGCAGACCTGTCAGACCAACCACTTTACATCGATACCGGGACACAATGGGAAAGCGGCGTTTACTATTTCCATATCAGTTCAAGCGAGGGGAGCCATGTACTCATGGCTTGCAAGATGGAATGAAGACCATAAAACTACAGGCAGACATAGAATGGCCCAGCGTTTTTCAGGATCAACCAAGGTAGATAAAAACCGAACCCCGGTTCAGGCGGGGGCCCGACCGGGGATCGAAGTTACTTCCATGAGATTAGGTAATTGGACCGGATTAAAATCAGCGGTACCATTACCGCAAAGTAAATTGCCAATACCGCATCGAGCAGCGGAAACCAGATTATGAGTTGCTCATCGCGAAATTGGCGCAGGATTTTCCAATAAATACCGGCAGCGAGGGCCATCCGGACGGCATAAAATGCAGCAGAAACCATGCCAAACTCAGAAAACAGTAAGACGGGCAACAAAAAATAATGCAATATGAGTGTTAAAGTCAGCAGGGCCAGGGCAATCCGGTGCTCGCGGCGGTACCATTTGCCGGCGCCGAGATGCCGGCGTTTCTGCCGGTACCAAGCGGCCCAATTTTTTTTAGCCCCGGAATAAACGAAGGCTTCCGGCGCCAGGCAAATGGCCGTATTACCGGCATGCGCGGCGGCATTTACCAACAGGTCATCGTCGCCCGAAAGAATATGCGCATGCGCGGCAAAGCCGCCCACCCGCTGAAACAGCGTTTTTTTCCAGGCCAGGTTGCGCCCCACACCCATGTAAGGCCACCCTGCCAGGGCAAAAGAAAAGTACTGCATGGCCGTGTACACCGTCTCGAAACGGATCCAGCGGTTTAAAAAACCCGGTTCAGGCCGGTAAGGGGCGTAGCCGAGGGTGATTTCGGATTGCGGATTGTCCCGATACCTCGGGACAATCCGTCCCGAGGTCTCGGGACAATCCGTAATCCGCAATAACCACTCCCGGCTGGCTGGTTCGCAATCGGCGTCGGTAAAAACAAGGTATTCGTGGCGGGCCGCGGCAATACCCTGCGCCAGCGCATATTTCTTACCGGGTGAAATTTTGGGTGAAACCCGTAAGACCCGTAAATGGGCGTATTTTTTTTGAAAAGCGGCCAGTATCGCCTGCGTTTCGTCGGCGGAATCGTCGTCTATGACCAGCACTTCAAAATCGGGGTAGTCCTGCTCCAGCAGCGCCGGGAGGTATTTTTGCAGATTAAGGGCTTCGTTGCGGGCGCAGATCAGGACGGAAACGGGCGGTAAATCTGTCTTTTCACCGTTATTCACGGGTTTGTACCGGGCCAGGCGGCCAAACAAAAACTGCCAGACGGCCATTTGGGCCAGCGTAGCGCAAACAAACAGGGCGAACAAAAAACTCATGCCGCGTAAAGATGCGGCCTGCATGATACATATCACCCCAAACATCAACCGATAAATCCACAATAATCCGCACCTTTGCTATCAGGCGCCGAAACAATCCGCAATCCGTAATCCGTCCCGAGGTCTCGGGACAATCCGCAATTCCAATGTCTATCATCATTGCCATCGACGGTCATTCTTCCTGTGGAAAAAGCACGCTGGCCAAAGGCCTGGCCCGGGCGCTGCACTATGCCTATCTCGACACGGGCGCCATGTACCGCGCCGTTACCCTGTATTTTCTGGATCATCAGATCAACTACCACGACCCCGCCGCCGTGGAGGAAGCGCTGAAACAGATCAACATCCATTTTGAGCGGATCGACGGAAAAAACCATACCTTTCTGAACGGCCAGGACGTGGAGCGCGAAATCCGGGAAATGCGGGTGAGCGGGCACGTGAGCCCGGTGTCGGCCATTTCGACCGTGCGCCGCGCCATGGTGGCCCAACAAAAAGCCATGGGCCGGCGCCGCGGTATCGTGGCCGACGGCCGCGACATCGGCACCGTGGTGTTCCCCGACGCCGAACTGAAAATTTTCCTCACCGCCGACGTCGACGTGCGCACCAGCCGCCGCCACCTCGAACTGGCCGCCAAAGGTATCGACGCCGACTGGGACGAGATCCGCCGCAACCTCATCGAACGCGACCGCATCGACTCCTCCCGCGCCGACAGCCCCCTGCGCCAGGCCGACGACGCCGTCGTGATCGACAATACCCTGCTGTCGGAAGAAGAACAACTCGAAAAAGCCCTGCAACTGGCCCAGGAACGCCTGGAATTGCAGGTCAGTAAGCAATAAATTACGCAAATGGTCTTATTTTCACACCATGAATAACGATACCCTTCCCCGCGGACTTTCTTTCCTGGCCGGCGCTGCCGTGGGCCTGGCCCTGGGATATTACCTGCACTCCGAGAAAGGAAGCGCCCTGAAAGCGCAGCTGAGCGGCAGCTGGCACGAGGCCTTCGACGATCTGGGCGATTACGC
>JAKLJF010001180.1 GCA_023151335.1 Thermoanaerobaculia bacterium
CAGCAAAAAGTAAAGAAAAAAAACAAACGATCAACGGTAACCGGGAAAAGGACATCATGCGATTGAAATATGCCCGCAAAGGTTTGATAAAAGCGCCATAACGCCAAAAGATTGTTGATTTGTTGATTTGTTGATTTGTTGATTTGATGACCAAGCGCTTGGGCCCTCAAATCAACAAATCAACGAATCAACAAATCAACATTTTTCGGTTGCAAATTCCGGTAGGCGCCTAAGAGGCGGCGCGCCACCTCGATATTGTCGAAATGTTCGAGGCAAAAAGAGCGGGCGCGTTCGCCCAAATCCCGCAGGGCCGGTCCCTGTTCGCTGCACCAGCGGATGGCGCTGACAAATGCTTCCGGCGTTTCAGCAAACAAGGCTTCTTCCCGGTGCCGGGCAGGTATGCCTTCAAGGCCCATTGGAGTGGACAACACCACGCGTCCCAGCGCCATACCTTCCAGTATCTTGGCCCGCATACCGCCGCCCGATAAAAGAGGCGCTATCATCACCGGGTGTTGGTTGATGAAAGCGGCGGCATCCGGCACTTCGCCGTGAACGGTCACGCCCGGCAGACGCAGCCGGTGCAGCCAGGCAGGCGTATTGCGCCCGGCGATGTGAAGCGTCAGTGCCGGAAAAGCGGGC
>JAKLJF010001181.1 GCA_023151335.1 Thermoanaerobaculia bacterium
CCAAACCCTTATCGTGCATGATCTGCATAATTTTCAAGGTAGTGGTGTACCCTACCTCACGCGGTTCGGCGCCCGCCCGCCGCCCGCCGCGGGGCGGGTTTGCGGGATCGTTCAGGCGATCGTTTACCGCCCGCACCGTACTGGGCCCCATTTCCCATAACAGTTGCAGAATCTCCAGTTCAGATTCTGTCGGTCTGGATGTTGGCATTTTTGAAAACATGGATGAAAGATGAAAATGCGTTTGTAGTCCCGGTTTTTTGTTCTGCAAGGCTAAAGTCATCAGCCGGAACCAATGGTTGCAAATCTGCCGCAAGTTTCTACGAAAAAATTCGTAGATGCAAGTTTTTCTACGAAAATTTTCGTAGACAGAGTGGGAAGACGCTCTTTGACGGGGTAAACGACATGGCTTGTCCCGCACCTTGCTGTCCAGCGTCTTAAACGCGCAGACGAATGTTTTAGCAGACTTTAGTCATCCCGAATTTTCCAAATGACTTCGCCGTTGTGTCAGAAGTTTATGAACAGGATATAGGCCGAGTCTTAGTAAAATATTATTCGTTTACCGCCCAGACTTTCCAGGTTTTTTAAACCTGGAAAGTCTAATACCGCGGCGTTTTCAAAATAATATTCTCCCCAA
>JAKLJF010001182.1 GCA_023151335.1 Thermoanaerobaculia bacterium
GTTTTGAACATTACCTGGGTGGCTACAGCCAATATGCCCTTTACCGGCACACCGACGGGTACACCGCCAGGAACGGCACAGCCTGTGCCGAACACGCCGGGCGTGGGTGGTTTCATCATCTACTCGAACCAGTCCGGCAATTCGACGTACGATTTCACCGTCACCGACGCCAACGGGTGTCAGGTGCCGTAGTTTACAGTAATTACATGCTTTTAGCGTGTTGAAATATTGTGTGAAAGAGGCTGTCTCAAGGGTAATTGAACATTGTAAATTGGACATTGAACATTGAACATTTTAAAAATTTCTAATTTTTTAATTTGGAAATGTTCAATGTTCAATGACCAATTTACAATGTTCAATTACTGGTGAGCGCCCTCTTTGGAAGTGGTATTGTAATTGCCTCATGCCTTTAATTTAATTGCAATGATAAAAAGACGTTTATCCCAGATCGTAATAGTTTCGGTTTGCTTCCTGGCCGGCGTGGTGCAGTTGAACGCGCAATGTGTCGGGCCGATGTCGGTTCCGGTGCTGGGTTCCGGCACGGGGCTTGCATTGTCGGCCGGCGAAACCCATACCAATGCCGTGTGCGCGACCAGCAACGGTTCGGCCACGATCACGGCGACAGGCGG
>JAKLJF010001183.1:0-372 GCA_023151335.1 Thermoanaerobaculia bacterium
GAAATATCCTGACAGAATCTTTCTTTAACAATGACGGGGAAATCATAAGGGCTGAATTTTCTTCCGAAAGAATCATTTCCGTTATTTGTCTCAGTGTCAGTTTATTTTGCATAAGAATAATAAATTAAAAGGTTTTGAAATTGTTCTTAATTGCTGTTATTTTCGGTTAATCACCCTGATTTTAAGCGTCTCTCTGTTTTAATTAAACACAACCTGAAATCATGTGTATTCCGGTCATAGATCATAACTCATAACTCATAACTCATAATTCATAACTGCTTATCATAACTCTGAACTGCTCTGCCATCTTTTCCCCGAGCTTCAGAGTCAGTCTTAACAATGGCTTTAGCCCATTCCTTAAATTCTCCCGTT
>JAKLJF010001183.1:387-622 GCA_023151335.1 Thermoanaerobaculia bacterium
AACCGACGGCAATAGATTATCATAACTCTGAACTCAGAATTCATAACTGCTTTCCTATCTTTAGCCTGAGCTGTAAATATTAAGACATCAATGGCTTTGGCCCCATTCTTAATTTCTCCCGTTTTTCAATTGCTTCAATGCGGCTGAAGCCGGGAGCGTTTTGGGATATTTTCTCCGTCGGTTAAAACTGACGGCAATATATTATCATAACTCATAACTGCTCTGCCATCTTTCC
>JAKLJF010001184.1:0-362 GCA_023151335.1 Thermoanaerobaculia bacterium
GTAGAGCGGCTCGCCGGCACTGCCGGGTTCCTTGGTGCGGTCGAGCACGGCAATGCGGCGCACGCTCGCCGGCAGCGCCGCGACCAGATGCTCGCCGGAGAATGGCCGGAACAACCGCACCTTGAGCAGGCCGACCTTCTCGCCGGCGCCGAGCAGTTCATCCACCGTGTCGCTGGCGGCTTCCGCACCCGAGCCCATCAGTACCAGCACGCGCTCGGCATCGGGCGCACCGGCATAGTCGAAGGGCTGGTAGCGTCGGCCGGTCAGCGCGGCGAAGCGTTCCATGGCGAGCACGGTGATGCGCGGCAGTCCGGCGTAGAACGGGTTGACCGCTTCCCGGGACTGGAAGTAGACGTCCGGAT
>JAKLJF010001184.1:372-609 GCA_023151335.1 Thermoanaerobaculia bacterium
GGGCGACAGCCCGCGGCCGCGGTGGGCCTGCAGCCACTCGTCGCGGATCATCTCGCGGATCACCGCGTCGCCGGGCGGCTCGATGCGCGAGATCTCGTGGGAGGTGCGAAAGCCGTCGAAGAAGTGCAGCACCGGCACCCGCGATTCGAGCGCCACGGCGTGGCTGATGAGCGCGAGGTCGGCCACCTCCTGCACGGAGCCGGCGCAGAACATGGCAAAGCCCGTGCCGCGACAGGC
>JAKLJF010001185.1 GCA_023151335.1 Thermoanaerobaculia bacterium
TCGTTATTCTCAGGGTGTACGACGTACCCGTTTCACCGGGCGAAGTGAGCCTGACAGAGGAAGAACAGCATTCCAACGACTGCCAGGTGCAGGTATACATCGACGATAAGCTCAAACCGGCCTGCGTACCGCCCAACAACGTGACGGTGAGCTGCGAAAACTTTGATCCGAGTCTCTGGGCCTATGGTATGCCGACTGCCGCCGACAACTGCTGCGTCGACACCATTACCGTGTCCGACAGCTATACCCTGTTTGATACTGTTTGCAGCAAAGGCACCATTACGCGCACGTTCCGGGTGTTCGATTGCCACGGACTGAGTAACCAATGCGTACAACGCATTTACGTCGACTATAAACAATACTATTACGTGAAATTCCCCGATGACGTGATCGTCACGGCTTGTGCCGGTGTCGATGACTTTGGTGCGCCTCAATTTTATGGCGAAGACTGCGAATTGCTCGGCGTATCGTATCAGGATCAGGTGTTTACCGTGGTGCCCGATGCCTGCTTTAAAATAGAACGCACCTGGACGATCATCAACTGGTGTACCTACGACCCAAATCTGGGCTGCACCTTTGTACCCAACCCCAACCCCAGCAATACGCTC
>JAKLJF010001186.1 GCA_023151335.1 Thermoanaerobaculia bacterium
TCGCAAAAGACCGGGCGGTTATATATCGGCCAGGCGGTGGATTGTGAAAAACGTTTGAGAGAACACAACAGCGGCCATACAAAAAGCACGTCGACCGGTATACCCTGGGAGATACTTTACGCTAAATCGTTTGAGACAAGATTGGAAGCCCTGGCGTTGGAACGATTGCTGAAATCGTGGAAGAACAAACAGCGTATCCTGGCCTGGATCGAACGGCAGCGGCTGGGCGGGATGTAGCGCAGCCCGGTAGCGCGTCCCGACATTCGTGTCGGGAAGGTCGTTCTGGTTCGAATCCAGTCATCCCGACCAAGGTCACCCATAGTGGTGGCCTTTGTTGTTTTATGTCTTTTTACACGTATATTCTGCGTTCGCAAAAGACCGGGCGGTTATATATCGGCCAGGCGGTGGATTGTGAAAAACGTTTGAGAGAACACAACAGCGGCCAGACAAAAAGTACGTCGACCGGTATACCCTGGGAGATACTTTACGCTAAATCGTTTGAGACAAGATTGGAAGCCCTGGCGTTGGAACGATTGCTGAAATCGTGGAAGAACAAACAGCGTATCCTGGCCTGGATCGAACGGCAGCGGCTGGGCGGGATGTAGCG
>JAKLJF010001187.1 GCA_023151335.1 Thermoanaerobaculia bacterium
ATTGTCCATATCATCCGGAATACGCCCGTCGCTCCAGTTGCGGGCGCATTCCCAGTCGGTTTCATGGCCAGGGAAGCCGCCGCGCCATTGAACTTGGGCTGAAAGCGTGAACATGGTCATCAGGGCAAGCAGGAAACTGAGTCGCGTTTTCATAAAATTTTGATTTATAATGGTTATTGAAAGGGGGCGGGGGATATTGGCTGTTTTGTTGTTTCAAATGTGTATCTATGGTTACACCGGATCAACCGGCCTTTTGTCAGCGGCTCATGCCAGTTTGCCAACGGCATTAATTTTGGGAAATATGTCTGCTGTATCTAGCTTTAAAAATGAACCCCAAAATCTAAACCCTCTAAACCATTCTAAACTTTCTAAACCCCTCTAAACTTTCTAAACCCCTCTAAACTTTCTAAACCCCTCTAAACTTTCTAAACCCCTCTAAACTTTCTAAACCACCCTAAACCGCCATAACCCAAATGCATTTTCAATCTTTGCGCCCGAAACACCGTTTGCCAGCTTATGCGCTACGAAAATACTTTGGCCTTTGCCCAAAACCTTGACCTGCAGGATCCGCTCCGCCATTACCGCGACAACTTTTTGTTTCCACAAC
>JAKLJF010001188.1:0-356 GCA_023151335.1 Thermoanaerobaculia bacterium
CGATTCATCGACCTGACGGGCGATGGGCATGCCGACCTGCTCATTACCGAGGAGGACACCCTGTGCTGGCACACGTCCCTCGCGGAGGACGGTTTCGGTCCGGCACAACGCACCGCCAAGTCCCTCGACGAGCAGACGGGCCCCCGCGTGGTTTTCGCCGATGTCAGCCAAACGCTCTTTCTCGCGGATCTCAACGGCGACGGCCTGACGGATATCGTGCGCGTGCGCAACGGTGACGTCAGTTACTGGCCGAACCTCGGCCACGGCCGCTTCGGCGCCAAGGTGAGCATGGATGGCGCTCCCTGGTTCGAGGCGCCCGATCTGTTCGACCCGCGCCGCCTTCGGTTGGCCGATAT
>JAKLJF010001188.1:366-606 GCA_023151335.1 Thermoanaerobaculia bacterium
GCCTGTCCTCGGTGACAATGGCCGATGTGCTCGGCAACGGCACGGCCTGCCTGGTCTTTTCGACTCCCATCAGCCCCGAGGCCCATCGGCCGCTTCGCTACATCGACCTGATGGGCGGTCAAAAGCCGCATCTGCTGATCTCAATGCGCAACAACCTGGGCGCGGAAACTCATATCCATTACGCCCCCTCGACCCGCTTCTACGCCCAGGACCGCGCCGCCGGAACTCCCTGGATCACCC
>JAKLJF010001189.1 GCA_023151335.1 Thermoanaerobaculia bacterium
AGGTTTTTTGTTTGAAACAAGTAGCTTGGTTTGGGAGGTTTAGAGGGGTTTAGAGGGTTTAGAGGGTTTAGAGGGTTTAGAAGGTTTAGAAGGTTTAGAGGGTTTAGAGGGTTTAGAAGGTTTAGAGGGGGTCATTGGGATAATATGGCACATCAGGCTCTGATAGTTGATCCGGATTACTGGAGATTAATTTACTTATCTGGTAAGTGATCTTTTCCATATCATTTCTCAGTAAATCATAATCGTCTTGAGATAAATATTCAAGATCGTTACACAGTATCAATAAATTAATCACTTCAATTGCGCTTCCGTATGCAATTTGATAAAAGTAATTTTGGCCTTTCGCTCCTGTTCGCGCGCTTCCTTCTGCCAGATTACAACAAATAGAAATGACGGCGCGTCTGATTTGGCTTGTAACACCGAAAGTTTCCTCCTTTGGAAATGGTTTTGTTTTCAGGTAAATTTGTTTTGCCGTTTGTCTTGCTTGCTGCCAGGCAGTCATTTTTTCAAATGAATAAATGTGTTTCATGGTTTATACTATTATTTTCAAACATTATTCTTTTTCCCCCTCTAAACCCTCTAAACCCTCTAAACCCTCTACACCC
>JAKLJF010000118.1 GCA_023151335.1 Thermoanaerobaculia bacterium
CGATGTTTGATTGTCTAATATATGAATGATATATGGGCTTTCGGTAGCATTATTGTTGACCAAACGCGCCATTTGGTTTCCGTCGGCGTCCGTAGCGATCACACCGTCTGTGAAGTTCGAAGCCGGCCATTCACCCCAACGGGAGGACACATCCGCCACCGGGCCGCCCGGCAGAAAACTTTCAAAGTTTTCGCAGTAATTTATGTTGGCAAAAACCGGGAAAGGGTCGAGTTTGTCTTCCAGCGGTGAACAACTGCAATCCATGGTCAGATTATAATCGCCGTAGGAAGTAGAATACTGGCCGTCGATGACCACGTAATAGGCGCCGGCGGTCAGGTGGACGTCCACGATTTCGCGGTACACACCCAGGCCGGGATTATCCTGAATGGACCATCCGGCGCATACCAGCGTCTGGCAATTGGAAAGGATCAGGATGTCCAGATCGACATTGTCCAGAATGTCCAGCACGAATTTGACGGGCCTGTCGTCGGGTATATCCACCCGGTATACCCGGTCGGGGCCGTTAAATGCGCCGGTGACGCAATAGGTCGTCAGTTCGTTGCCGTAACCGAAGTTGTTGTGGTTGTAATACGTTTGACCGCACTCGAGCAGCTGATAATTGTCGCAGGGCGCCAGCGACGGCGAGCCAAGGCTGGCCGTACCCGCCATTTCGGGATCGCTCGTCAAAGTATCAGCCGGCATGGCCAACACGGGGTTTGAGGAAAACAAGGGAAAGCCGGGAGGAAAAAGAGCTTGTTGTGAATGAGCAATAAGATGGCTGAATGCCAGGAATACGAGGGTAACCGTTTGTTTCATTTGACGGGTGTTGAAGACGGGAATAAAATTGGTTTCGTACACGCCGGGGGAGGTAGGGGCTACCCGAGCTTGGATAAGATCAGGTATTCTGCTTCTTCCGGGCCGATGCAAATTTATATTCCCGTTTCCTGAAAAAATTCAAAAAACATTTTAATTTTTTAAATTTTTTCCATCAGTCGAATTTTTAAGACACCGCGGCCTTATCTGCCCCCTTTTGCCGCGGCTGGTTGCCTCGGAAATGAAGTGTTGGGCGTCTTCTTATAACTCGGCAGCGGTTTGCCGTCAATATCGCTGGCGGATTTATCATTTCAGGCGCGACAAATGGCACCGGCGCTGGGAATTATGACATTTATTTGATCAAAACTGATAAAGACGGAAATACACAATGATAGAAGAGGGAGGTTACGACCGGGAATTGTACACTTACCGGGTAATTGGGGTTATGTCAAAAGTCTTTTGCTAGAAAGCCGCGGCAAATTTTTCACCACGGAGGCTCGGAGGCACGGAGAATAAAACTCCGTGCCTCCGTGGTGAATTAGAATAATCTACGGCGGGGTAAATATGGTGTCTCACTTTACTTCCGGCACTTCGTTACACACCCTCGCCGTATAACTCATACTCACCGTCGCGTTATCTTTCAGCCGCGTCACTACCACCCGCAGGGTTTTGCCGCAGACGCAGGGCGTGTTGGCGCCTTCATACAGCAGCACCCCTTTTTCGAGCCATTTTACCTGGAAATGTTCCGAGGCGTAGTAGTTCAAATCCGGGTCGTAGGGATTATACACCGTGAGCGCTTCGCCTTCGCGGAAACAAGGCGCCGCGAGGATGGCGATTTTCGGCACGGCCACCCGGGGCGTGAGTTCTTCGTCCGGGGTCATGAACATGTCGTAACAACCGGCGGTGGACAGGAAAAGAACGCCGAAGAACAGGTAAGTGAGGTGCTTGAGCAAATATGTGGAGGCTTTCATGGCAAGTGCTGATTTGGTGAAATGATTTTGTTCATTGTTGCCTGAACACCTGTAAAGGAACCGGTATAAAAAAGGAAAAACAGTGATGGGGGAAAGGGGCGCGGGTGATGTTCGTCAGCAACCCTTGCCTGGGGTCATACTATAACGTGAGATTACTCAGCACGCGCCCTAACATAGGTCATAAGCTTTTGAATATCAAGTCATTTAAATGTCATTTAACCAGCCGGATATTTGAATAAAATATCCGAAATCATGAAAAAAATACTCTTATTCCTCGTAATAGCGGCAGGCAGCATCGGCCTGTCCGCCCAGGTGGCCGGCGACCTGGATGTTACCTTCGGCAAGGAGGGAATAGCCATGTTTGACGGACATCAAGCCGGAAGCGCCTTGGGGCAGGTTATTGAACTGTTACCGGACGGCAGCATACTCGCGGGAGGGACTACTGAAGGACAATTAAGCACAGGCGTGGCCATTACCCGTTTCCTCCCGGACGGGCGGGTGGACGACGCATGGGCGGAAGAAGGCAAACTGATTTTTTTGGATCCGGCCGGTTTCAGGGATATGACCGTATTAAATGACGGCAGGATACTGGTCATTGGACTGGAAGATATTGCTATCCACCGGTTTCTGCCTGACGGTACGCCGGATTATTCATTTGGAACTGGCGGAAAGATGGAAATATGGGATGAGCGTTTGTATAATATCTCTCCCATGCATATCGAAGTGCTCGCCGACGGAAAAATGCTGATAGGGGGCGAACAATCAACACAGGGTAGCAATTTGATGTTTCTTCAACTGATGCCGGACGGCGCACTTGATACCAGTTTCGGAAACAAGGGCCTGGTAATGATTGATTTGGCTTATTACGACGATATATCCACTTTTTTGGTGCAGCCGGATGGGAAAATTGTGGCCGCCGGCGGAGGGGGTAATTCAACCGCCTATGATCTTTGGTTGTTGCGCCTGTTGCCCGACGGAACGCGCGACAGCACTTTTGGTATTGCGGGATGTGCAATTTATAGCTTTGACCAAAATGACATAGAATATATCACGGCACTGGCGCTTCAGCCCGATGGCAAACTGGTGGCGGGCGGCATTACAGGATACCACCCTTTGCTCACGCGTTTTGAGCCCGATGGCTTGCTGGATTCTACTTTTGGCGTGAACGGCCTCAGCCAAATTTTGGCTCAATTTCCCGACGACTACCTGCAGGCACTTGCCCTGCGCCCTGACGGCCGGATCGTCGTATTGAGTCATTACGATCAGGCAGGAGAGGGATGGGCCGTAGCGCAGGCCCTGCCGGATGGAACGCTGGATACGACCTTTGCCAACGGCGGTTATTTATTCACTTTCTCTTTTGCTGATAATGTTTACCCGGTAGATATCGCATTGACCGAGTCAGGCGATATACTCGCTTTGGTTGATTTGGAATTTATCAACTGGAACACTTACGAATCAAAAGTCACTTATTTACTGGAAAAATATAAAGCAACAGGTGTTGTGGATAATACTTTTGAAAGTCCGGGGATAGACTACCAACTGACTTTTGACATCAGCGATGAACTTTTTGACAAATTTGTCGTGCAGCCCGATGGTAAAATAATTGGGAAACGGTATGGCGGGGTTGGGGAGCAACTGGTGCGTATACTGCCTGACGGCGCGCTCGATCCATCATTCGGCGAAGGTGGCTGGTTGAGTCTCTATTTTTCAGGACTACAGGACATTAGGTACACGGCTCTGGCATTGCAACCGGGGGGCAAGATCATCGTCGCGGGATACGGCACCGACAATTCATCAGGGGATTATAGACTGCTGGTCGCCCGTCTATTGCCCAACGGGCAACCGGACGTTTCATTCAACTGGGATGGTTTTTATATCGGTGGGGCCGAAAATGAAATTGGGCTCACCGCTATCGTCCAACCGGATGGCAATATCCTGGTGGGCGGGTATGTCTATGGCGGTTGGACCGGCACTTCGCAGATGCTGCTGCTCCGGTTGAAATCCAACGGCACGCTGGATTTATCCTTCGGCAATAACGGCAAAGTTTTTTTAATGATCAATAGTCGGCGTCCCTACCCTTATGATATCGACCTGATGCCGGACGGCCGTATCGTGCTGGCCGGCCACATCACTAATTCCGAATATAAAAATATCCCGTTTATAGCCCGGTTCCAGCCCAATGGCGCGCCGGATAATACTTTCGGCGATATGGGTGGGAGCCTGCTCACAACATTTGAAGGATCGGTTGAAGCCACGGCCCTGGACCTTGTGATCCGTCCGGACGGCGCAATTTTAATCGCCGGCAATGCCGATGGTTATGTGGAAACGGACAGCAGTTTCCTGTGGTTCGACGGCTTTTTCATGGCTCAGTACGATGTAAACGGCAAACCGGATACCGCTTTTGGCCGGCAAGGAGTGATGCTGCAAAGTAAAGAAACCGGGGAAATGATCGTGTCGGGCATTACCCTGCAACCGGACGGTAAGATCATTGCCGCCGGCACGGTGTCCCCCTATGTAGTAGGCGCAACCGAAAAATGGACACTGTGGCGGTTTATGCCGGATGGCGAGCCGGACGCTTCCTGGGGAGACGCCGGTGAGTTGTCCATGGAAATCGGTGATTGGCACTCCGCCGCCACCGGCGTTTTCTGGTTGCCGGAAGGAAAAATCCTGGCGGGCGGATTTGCGTCGAACGGACGGGATTTAGACCTGACTTTTGCCCGCTATTTCCCCGGCAAGGTGGTTATCAGCACCGTTGATCTGACGGGACAGGCGCCGGCGCTGCGGGTGCAAAGCCCGGTTACCGGGCGGGCTTACGTCTGGTACACTTTGAAAGCGCCTTCTACTATACGGCTTCATTTATTGGATGCACAGGGTAAAGTCATTTTTTCCATGGCCGATGATGAATTGCAGGCGCCCGGTGAATACCAGCAAGAAATACCGCTTTCGGGTTTACCCGCGGGTTGGTACGGCGTAGTATTAGAAACCAGGCTGGGTAACGCTTCTCAGGTATTGATAAAACCGTAATAATTGTACTTTGGAAGGCTGACGAGATGTATCTTATCGCGGTTCAATGACACTTAAAATAATCGAACGGCTCCAGACAATCGAGGCAGCGGAACAGGGCTTTACACGCGGTAGAGCCGAATTGCGAGATCATTTGCGTGTTGGTGGAATGGCAAAAAGGGCAGGCGATGGCGTGGCGTTCGCCAAGCAGGGCTTTTTTGTCGAGGCTTACCCGCGCGGGCGGCGCGATACCGAAATCCAGCAGTTTTTGCCGGCCGGATTCGCTGAGCCAATCGGTTGTCCAGGCAGGACTGAGTACAGTGGTGATCTTCACCCGCTCAAAACCGCCCTCCTGCAAGGCGGCGCGGATATTGACCTCGATGGCATTCATGGCCGGACAGCCGCTGTAGGTAGGTGTGATGACAACCTCCAGCGTTTCATCGGCTTCGTGCCAGCGCACGTCGCGCAGGATGCCGAGTTCGGCAATGGTGAGCGCCGGGATTTCAGGATCGCAAACGCTGTCGAGTAATTGCCGCGCGTGTTGGAGGCGCGATTGGGCCGGCATAGTGGAAGCATCGCTCATAAAACTGGAAATTTCTGACAAAAATCCGTAATTCTACAGGTATTTCGTCGAATTCTTTTCGATCAACACCTCTTTCAATTCTTTCAGGAATGCGTATTGTTCCGGCAGTACGCGTTTGAAGGCTTCTTTTACGGCAAAAAAAGCGCCATTTTCCATTTCCGGCAGGAGGTTTTTGATCTTTTGCCGGGCTTTTTCCTTGGCTACCCGGTAGTCTTCATAGATCAGGGCGCGTAGGGAAGGCAACTCGTGCCAGTCGGCTTCAATGGCGATGGCTTTGCGCGATTCGCCGTTGGCCCCGGTCACGGGTTCCAGTTCGATGCAATTTGACTGGCGCAGCTTTTCCGGCGTGTCTTCACCGGCGCTCAGCGCCTTCCACTGGGTGTCATCGGGCAGTGGTTCCTGCGCCTGATTGACCAAAAACACTTCCAGCCCGGTTTCCCGGACCCGGTAGATAAATACATCGACTTGTTCGTTGACAGGCATTAATTAAAGGAAGTTTGACTGGCCTGAATGGATGTGTTGCAGAACACGGATTCTGTTAAATGGTTGTTTACACGCAGTGTTTTTGGACAAACGGTGGGGCAAAGAACGGAATTAATGTGGTCAATGTGGTCAATGTGAGCAATTTTTTAATTTGCCCACATTGACCACATTCCTAAATTCTTATCGTCTTTACCTTCGATTTTTCCGGTTTGGCCGGTTGTGGGGCGGGGTCTGTGTCCTGCTGTTTTTGTTCCTCCTGCAGGCGCAGGCGTTCTTCCGGCAGCAATTCGTCTTCCGATTGTTCGGCATTGCCGTCGTCGGCGGGAAGGTCGCCGTATCCCCGGCGGGGATTCATCCGGTCCATGCGGTTAAAAAACTGTTCGAACAAGCTATCCATGTCAAAAAAGCCGTCCCGGTTGGGGGAGCCGAACGGGGAAAAGCGGAAGAAATCCGACCCGCCCAGGCCGTTAAAGCTGGTGTCGACATGGAAGTAGAAAAAGGAGGACGAATCCGGCGATACGTGCCACTGGCCACCCTGAAGACTGGTGTCTGCAGGAATACCGCGCCGCATTTGGTCGTCCATACGGCGAAGCAGTTGTTCAAACCGGTCGCTCATCGGGTCGGCAGGCTGTGTTTGGGTACAAGCCAGCAGGGGCAGCGCCAGCAGCAGTGCCGCCAGCATTTTTTTCGCGGCAAAAAACAGGTTTCGCATAGCTATACGTTGTTTTTTAATGAACAGCGTACAAAGGTACGGTATTTTGGTCATTAGACGTCAAATGACACAATGACACTACCTTTACCCCATGAACATCGCGATCATTGGCGGCGGCGCGGCGGGTTTTTTTGCGGCTGTCACGGCGGCGGAGCGTTTGCCGGCAGCCCGGGTTGTTATTTTCGAACGGGGCAACACCGTTTTGCAAAAAGTAAAGGTGAGCGGCGGCGGACGCTGCAACGTGACGCACGCCTGTTTCGACGCGCACGAACTGGTGCGGAACTACCCGCGGGGCAGCCGGGAATTACTGGCGCCGTTCCTGCGATTCGGTCCCCGCGAAACCGTTCAATGGTTCGAACGGCGCGGCGTACGCCTGAAAACCGAGGCCGATGGCCGGATGTTTCCCGTTTCCGATGATGCCCAAACCATTATCAATTGCCTGTGGGAGGCGGCACGCGACGCCGGCGTGGAAGTGCGTACCGGCGCCCGGGTGGAACGCCTGGAGCCGGCAGGCGGGCAATGGCGTATTCATCTTACCCGTCAGGCCCCTGAACTGGCCGACCGCGTGCTGGTGGCCAGCGGCAGTAACGAAACCCTGTGGGGCATGCTCGCGCAGCTTGGGCACACCATCGTGCCCCCGGTTCCGTCTTTGTTCACTTTCAATGTGAAAGACGGACGCCTGCGCGACCTGGCCGGCGTTTCGGTGCCGGCGGCAACAGTTCAGACAGAAAGCGTCCGGCTGAACGCCACCGGCCCCTTGCTCATCACGCATTGGGGACTGAGCGGACCGGCCATCCTGCGTTTATCAGCCTGGGGCGCCCGCGAATTACACCGCCTGAATTATCATTTTTCACTAAAAATCAACTGGCTGGGCGAAACGACGGGGCCGGAAATACTGGCGGCATTGAACCGGATCAAGTCTGAAAACGCTAAAAAACTGATTACCGCCCACACGCAGTTTGGTTTGCCGCAACGCCTGTGGGAGCGGCTGACTGCCGCGGCCGGAATACCTGCCGGCCTGCGCTGGGGCGATGCCGGCAAAACGGCGCTTCAGGCGCTGGCTACTGAAATTACTGCCGGTACCTTTTCCGTGCGCGGAAAAAGCGCGTTCAAGGAAGAGTTCGTCACCGCGGGCGGCGTCGATTTGCGCGAAGTCAATTTCAAAACCTTCGAAAGCAAGCTATTCCCCGGTCTTTTTTTTGCCGGCGAAGTACTCGACATCGACGCCATCACCGGCGGCTTCAATTTTCAGGCGGCCTGGACGGGCGGGTGGATCGCGGGGAATGCGATGTGATCGAATAATTACATGCCAAACACTACATTCCCCCCTGCCACGGGCCGGTTTTTATCGCGCAATTCAATCCGGTATATTCCGCCGGGCAGTCCGTTGCGGCGGATTTCCGGTTTGGGGCCTGTGACCTGCATGGCGCGCAATGCCCTGCCCTTGGCGTCATACAGGATCAGTTGTTGCCCGGGTTGAAAGATGTGCTCCAAATGCAGCGTAATTTGTTCAGCAGCCGGGTTCGGCGTTATGTTTATGACCGGCAGGCTGAAAGGCGTCTTGGTTCCCACGGGTAAAAAGTCTTTTTCCACCGTGTGAAATACCGTGTTGGTGTGTACCGGTGCGTTGAAATCGAAATAAATTCCGGCGCTGTTTTCAATACGGGTTCCGGGCGGATTGTCGCGTTTCTGATCAATTCTAAACCGGACGAACCCGTGCGAAGCCCTTTCGTTGACGTGCGAATCGGGCAGCATGATATTCGGAAAAGTAATGGTGAGGATGCCTTGTCCGCCGAGCGACCAAAGATGGTTGTGACTGGCGGCGCCGCGTTGAAGGGTAGCGGGGTCGAGCCAGGGCGACAGCGTGTCGCGGATTACCACCGTAAACGCCGTATCGGTGCCGGTATTCTGAAAGCGGATCAGGTATTCGAGGGGTTGGTTGGCTTCGATATGGTGTTCGTCGTGCACGCCTTCGGGAAATGCCTGTTTGTCGTTCGGGTCATAAGCGCCGATCACCGGGTGGCAATCCATGTCGTGGAACGGGTTGCCGGTAAAGTTGGGAAACTGGTTGAGCATACCCGTGCTGAACCCGCCCGATGGGGTGTTGACACAACCTTCCACGCCAAGGGCCGGCTTTTGCGGTCCGAATGGATAACCCGGTTCCTGCCGTGCGATCAGCCGCCAGGTGCTGCCGTCGGCGGGCACGGTTTCCGCCTGAATACCGCCGGCAGGCAATTGAAACATGCCCGACCGCGTGATCACGTGATCGTCGACAATGATAAAATCGAGCGCCTGTGTCATAGGCGCCGTGCCTGTATTCCGGATGAAAAAGCGTACCGAATCGCCTTCACATACCGACGATACCTCGATTTGAGCGCCCGACCATCCCGGCAGGTTCAATGCGCAGATCGTATCGGGGAAAATATGCGCTTCGACGCAAAGCGTCTGCCCCAATTCGGCCTCACAGCTGACGGTTGCGTATAGTTTGAAACTGCCGCATTCGCCCGCGGGTACTAAGCCAGGGTTAAACGTGAGCGTTTGCCCGTTTTGTGTGAAGGGAATCGAAGCCGAATCTATCGTAAGCAAGGGATCGGGCGTGACCGAAATTACTACGTCGCCTGCGGGCTGGTTGCCGGTGTTGCAGTAGTTCACGATATAAGTATTGCCGAAACAACGCCGGAGAAACGGCGTGGCGATGTCCACCTGCATCAGAGGGCAATCGTACAAAGCCTGCACCGGAAAATCGGCAGTATCCGTTTGTGGCGCGACGCCGGAAAACTGAACCTGCAGGGTGTCGGCGCAAGGAGCCCATAAATAGCTGGGCGGCGTAAGGACGACCTGGTATGATCCGGTGTCCAGGTCGTTTATCGTGTAATTCCCGTTCGCATCGCTCCATCCGTAATGTGTCGTCCCGTTGCCGGTGGCGCTCAACACCCAGGCTTCCAGCGGCGGGTCGAAAGCGTCGGGCTGGCAATTGAAGGTGGAGTCGCGGGCGACCCTGCCTGTGAGGGTGTGCGGGTATATGACGCCTTCGGGCGACATTTTGACGAGGAAGAGCTGGTCGCCCTGGAAGCCATACAACACAAGGCTGCCGTCGGGCAGCTCTTTGCCGTCGGTAAATTTGGCCGGATAGGCATCAGGCAGATGATTCAGCCGGCGGGTCCAGGCAATGGCGTGATCGTTTGTGATCCGAATGGCGTATTGCTCCCAGCTATTTAATATGTAATGCTCCGCCATCACGAGAAACCCGTTGTCACGGAGTGGAAAAACCAGCCTGACCTGCGGGTGAAAAAGCCCAAGCGAATCGGACAGATTCAGGCTGTCCGTCATAACTCCCAGGGGATTTAATTTGTACAAAAAAGTACTGGGTGGTTCGGTGCCGTCAGGCGAAAATATGCCGGGCGCCAGGATATGCTCATCCGGACTTATGGCAAAAATGCGCCCCATGTCATTAGTGACAGCCAGTTTTCCGGCGCCGGGCGTGATGGTCCAAAGTAAATTGCCCGTGCCATCAAAGCGGTGTAATTGTTCGATGGGCTCGGCGGAAGGGTCGGCAGGGTTTTCCCATACCCCGTGCGCCAGACATCCTCCGTCATCCGTCGGCACAGGCGGCGTCGACCACCAGGTAGGCGGATCAAAAGGGTAAAGCGCATGCCACAACACCTCTCCTGACGAGGTCATTTTTAAAACAAATCCCGATTTCGCGCCCGAATTAAGCACGTATCCGGTAAAGAAAAAATCGCCGTTGTTATTTTGGGTTGTTGCAAATAAGCGAAACCCCGTAAAAGGCGGGATGTTGACGGCTTTTGTCCATTGCATGGCAGGGTCTTCATCGATAAAGTCGATGACTAAATCAGGGTCTTCTGCCCGGGCGCTGATATAGGAACCGGATTCCAGCAAGAAAAGCCCGCTTCCGGTGCTGGTTTGATGGATGTTCAAAAGTGTATCTCCCCCGGTGAATTGTCCCTGAGCATTGAGGCGCATCCATAACAATTGTACTGTTGGGGCAAAATCTCCAAATGACGT
>JAKLJF010001190.1 GCA_023151335.1 Thermoanaerobaculia bacterium
CCGCGAAGACAAGAACGCCCACATCTGATAAATACGAGTTAAGTAGAAACGAACTGATTAATTTTTAGATATGCAACACGAATCACCGCTAAGAGATCTGCTGATCCTGGGGAACAAATCCTACAGCGACATCACAGCTGATATCGCGCGTCCGATTGAAGGGAAAGCCAACAAGTATTGGTATCTCGTTTTCACGATTGCTGCCGCAACATTCCTTTGGGGATTCGGCTGTCTCGCTTATACTGTCGGTACCGGTATCGGGCAGTGGGGTGCTAACAAAACTGTAGGTTGGGCGTGGGATATCACCAACTTCGTTTGGTGGATCGGTATCGGTCACGCCGGTACTCTTATCTCTGCGGTACTCCTTCTGTTCCGTCAGAAATGGCGTATGGCAATCAACCGTTCTGCAGAAGCGATGACCATCTTCGCCGTAATGTGCGCAGCGGTATTCGTAACAATGCACACAGGTCGTCCTTGGTTGGATTACTGGCTGTTCCCTCACGCTAACCAATTCGGTTCATTGTGGGTGAACTTCAACTCTCCATTGACATGGGACGTATTCGCGGTATCAACTTACTTCTCCATTTCATTGGTGTTCTGGTAC
>JAKLJF010001191.1 GCA_023151335.1 Thermoanaerobaculia bacterium
AACGCTATGGCCAAACTCAACCGCCGCTCCTTCCTCCGCCAAACTACCCTCGCCGGCGCCGCCCTGACGCTTCCTGCCGCAAATGCCGTCGCCACTCCGCAATCCGTAATCCGTAATCCAAAATCCGCAATCAAACTTGGCTTCATTGGTACCGGCATGCGCGGCCAGGGGCACGTGGAACTGGCCCTCCTGCGCGACGACTGCGAGGTGACAGCCATCGCCGACCCCGATCCGCGTATGGTGGCCGATTGCCTGAAACTGTTTGAAAAAAGCGGCAAAAAGAAACCTGCCGTGTACGACAAGGGCGACTACGACTATCAGCGCCTGCTCGGCGATAAAAACATAGACGCCGTGGTGATCTCCTCCCCCTGGGAATGGCACACCCGCCAGTGCGTGGAAGCCATGAAAGCCGGAAAATACGTGGGCACCGAGGTGGGTGGCGGCTTCTCGCTCGACGAGTGCTGGCAGCTGGTGAACACCCACGAGGAAACGGGCGTACACCTGATGTTCCTCGAAAATGTATGTTACCGCCGCGACGTGATGGCCGTGCTGCAGATGGTGCGCGAGGGCCTGTTCGGCGAACTTATTCACCTCGAAGGC
>JAKLJF010001192.1 GCA_023151335.1 Thermoanaerobaculia bacterium
AGGGTTCGCGCGCTGCTTGGGCTGTAAGGTCTTAAAACCCAAAGAAGCCCCTAGCTGTTTTGATCTAGGGGCCTTTTTCAGGATTGGTTGCGGGGGCAGGATTTGAACCTGCGGCCTTCAGGTTATGAGCCTGACGAGCTACCGGGCTGCTCCACCCCGCGTTTGTTTGTTTGTCCTATCGGCCTTTGGCCTACTTGAGGACGGTGTTTTTTTGCGCTATCGGCTTGCGCCTACTTAAGCGCGTTTATTTTTGGAGAGTGTGACGGAGTTATATGTGTTGGGTGTTTTTGTGTGATTTGAGGGCCTGGCAGCGACCTACTCTCCCGCGTCTTAGGACGAAGTACCATTGGCGCTAAGGGATTTCACGGCCGAGTTCGGGATGGGATCGGGTGGAGGGCCCTTGCTATGGCCACCAGGCTGTCGAATCACACGTTGCTTTGTTTGTCCTATCGCGCGTTGCGCTGCTTGAGGACGTTTGTTTTGCGCTATCGGCCTTTGGCCTACTTGAACGCGTTGTTTTGTCCTATCGGCTTTCGCCTGCTTTAGGACGATGAGTTCGTTTTGTTGAGTATGTGAAGAGTTTGTTGTGTGGGGTTT
>JAKLJF010001193.1 GCA_023151335.1 Thermoanaerobaculia bacterium
TGGGGCTGGCCTTGCAGGGAAGTCTGGGCCATTTTGCCAGCGGCGTATTGTTGCTGATTTTCCGCCCGTATAAGGTTGGCGATCTGGTTACGGCCGCCGGCTTTACCGGCGAAGTGGAATCCATTCAGATCTTTAACACCGTGTTGAAAACCCTGGATAACAAGCGAATCATTATTCCCAATGGTTCAGTGACCGCCGGCCCTATTACCAATATTTCCGGACAGGGGACGATCCGGGTAGACATGATCTTTGCCGTCAGCGGCGATGAAGATATTGAAAAAGTGCGTGCCTCGGCGCAAAAGGCCGCCGCCGCTTGCCCGCTGATCCTGAAAAACCCGCCGGTTGATGTTTTGGTCAATGGCCATGAAATCGGCATAACTAAGTTCGACATTCGACCCTGGTGCGATTCGGCGCATTACTGGGATGTATACTATTTCATGCAGGAAAATGTCAAAAAACAGTTCGTAACCGACGGCGTCCGCGGCCCGAAACCGGCTATGGATGTGGCGGTAACCAAGCAGGTTTAAAATTTGGGGCGGTTTTTTGGGTTAATATTACTTTGTCACTTTAAAACAGATGTCGATCCCGAGACTTC
>JAKLJF010001194.1:0-321 GCA_023151335.1 Thermoanaerobaculia bacterium
TTCAACCTCTCCCAATCCACCCGCGCGTCCTTGGCGTGCATGTGGAACAGCTTGTCCCTGAACTCCCGCAGCACTCCCACGTAATCCATCTGCTGCCACACGAAGTGCGACGGATCGAAGTTCAAGCCAAAGTTGTTCGAAGGAATATCGTTGAACATCCGCCGCCAGATCGCCGGACTCGTCGCCAGGTTCTTCCCCCCGGGCCATTCGTCGCGAGTGAAAGACATCGGGCAATTCTCGATCCCGATCTTCACCCCATTGTCTTCGGCGAACTTGATCAACGGCGTCCAGGTCTTCAGAAACCGTGGCCAGTTCTCGTCC
>JAKLJF010001194.1:331-589 GCA_023151335.1 Thermoanaerobaculia bacterium
CCACGCTCTTCACCGGGTCCCGCCCCACGAACGTGTTCACCACGCCCACCCCCAGCAACGACGCCGCTTTGACCACCTTCTTCAGATGCTCGACGTACGTCCGCGCCTCCGCCGGATCCGCCGCCAGGGGATTCGGGTAGTAGCCCAGGCCGCTGATGTCGACTCCGGTCTCCTCCACCAGTTCTTTCACTCTGGCGGCATCGCCCTTCCTGAACGACCCGCAATCGATGTGCGTCACACCGGCGTACCGCCGCTCGG
>JAKLJF010001195.1 GCA_023151335.1 Thermoanaerobaculia bacterium
GTTTTTGTTTTGCGTTTTGCTTTCATGGTGAAAAAATTAAGACGTTGCCAAAGATAGTTTGCCAGTTCCTCCGCAAATCTCCACCCGCCCCACCGAACCTATTTCCCACCCCCCCCAAAAAAAACGGATAAAATCCTGATTTTTTTGTTCCAATCCCGTGCCAATCGCATCCGGCGGAGCCGTCACCGCGACGGGCCTGTGATTCAACCCCCGAGGGGTCGGGACGGTTGCCGACGTTTCGTGCCCGCACGAACCCGGCATTTCATGCCGGGCTATTCACATTCAACCCCTTCGGGGTTTTGCGCAACCGGTTGGTTTACCGCGTTATTTCCAGAAAGCCGGGTGTCGCGTTTATTTCGGGGTTTCGCGCAACCGGGTGGTTTACAACATCAATACAAAGAACAAAACATCCCGGGCCGGCCATGTTTCCCGATTTCCCTGGCTACCCGCCATCTAAAAACCCCGAAGGGGTTGAACGTGAATAGCCCCGGATGCAAATCCGGGGATTATCGCAGCCCCTCGCAACAACCGTCCCGACCCTTCGGGATTGAATGTGAACCCAACACTCACTCCAGGTATTTCT
>JAKLJF010001196.1 GCA_023151335.1 Thermoanaerobaculia bacterium
CGGAGATATTGATCCTGCCCGGTTCGCTCCCCTGTTCCAGACGGGAGGCGGTGTTCACGGTATCGCCCCAGATATCGTAGGCGAATTTGTGGCTGCCCACCACACCTGCTACCACGGGTCCGGTGTGGATACCGATGCGCATTTCGAATAAGGGTTTGCCGCCTGCCTGGTTTTTTCGCATCAGTTCTTTCAGCCGGCATTGCATCTCGATGGCAGCCCGAACGACATCCACGGGATGGGATTCGCTGGCCACGGGCAGGCCGCCGGCGCACATATAGGAGTCGCCGATGGTTTTGATCTTTTCCAGCCCGAATTCGGATACGATCACGTCGAAAAGGCGGAAACAATCGTCCAGTTCTTCGATCAGCTCTTCCGGAGAAACCGATTCGGCGATTTTGGTAAAACTCTTGAAGTCGGTGAACATTACGGTGACCGATTCATAGCGAACCGGTTTGACGGTGGCTTTGGCCTTCAGTTCGGCCGCGGTAGCGGCAGGCAGGATATTGAGCAGCAGTTCGTCGGAGCGTTGGCGTTCCTGTTCGATCTGTTCATTTTTGGCGGCCAGTTCGCGGTTGCGGT
>JAKLJF010001197.1 GCA_023151335.1 Thermoanaerobaculia bacterium
GAGGGTTTAGAAAGTTTAGAGGGTTTAGAAAGTTTAGAGGGTTTAGAAAGTTTAGAGGGTTTAGAAAGTTTAGAGGGTTTAGGGTCGCACGAAGTTCCGGGGCACGACGCCGTAGGCGGCGTATGGAATAATCACTCAATCACTCAATCACTCAATCACTCAATCACTCAATGAATGATGGCAACGACAGAGATTTCGATGTTTACGAATTTGGGCAGTTCGGATACCTGAACCGTTTCGCGGGCTGGGGCGAATTCGGGTTTGAAATATTCGCCGTAAACGGCATTGATGCGCCCAAACTGGTTCATATCTTTCACGAATACCGTGGCTTTCAGCACCTTTTCAAGCCCGGAGCCGGCCGCTTCAAGAATGGCGCGCAGGTTTTGCAGTACGCGATGCGTTTCGGCTTCGATGCTGTCCAGCACCAGTTCGCCCGTCGCCGGGTCGATGGCGATCTGGCCGGAAACGAACAGCATACCATTAAAAGCGACCGATTGGTTGTAAGGGCCGATAGGCTGTGGGGCGTTAGGCGTGTTTATTATTTGTTTCATGATAATTTTTTAAATAGAAAAAGC
>JAKLJF010001198.1 GCA_023151335.1 Thermoanaerobaculia bacterium
CACCGCGTAAGGTGACCTTCGATTTTCCCGTGCCCGGCGACTACGAACCGCTCATGGTGAATATCAACGCGCCCTTGTTCGACTGGGTGGTGGAAAACCTCCTGCGCAACGCCATCGACGCCATGGAAGGCGGCGTTGGCGTGGTAACCGTACAGGTATACGAAGAACCAGGCTTTGTGTGTTTCGACCTGAGCGACACCGGTAAAGGCATCCCGGCCAGTAAATTCAGGACGGTGTTCAAACCCGGCTACTCCACCAAAACCCGCGGCTGGGGGCTGGGTCTGTCCCTGTCCAAACGCATCGTGGAACAGTACCACAAGGGCAAAATTTTTGTGAAAAAATCGGAACCGGGCAAAGGGGCGACGTTTACCGTGCGGCTGCCGAAGGTGAAGGGTTTAGAGGGGTTTAGAAGGGTTTAGAGGGTTTAGAGGGTTTAGAGGGGTTTAGAGGGTTTAGAGGGGTTTAGAGGGGTTTAGAGGGGTTTAGAAGCTGACGATTACCCACAAAACCGCGCCTTCTAATCAAGATGTCTCTCCCGAAGTCTCGGGATCGACATGACAAGTTATTGA
>JAKLJF010001199.1:0-317 GCA_023151335.1 Thermoanaerobaculia bacterium
CCGTTGGGCGCTTGGCGTCCTTGACCCAGTTGTCGTAGGTGTCGGCGCAATCGAAGTGTGTGCCGTGGGCGCCAAGCCCCTTGTCTCGAGCGACCGGACCAAAGGAGATGTATTGGTTGTAGAGGTTCGTGTAGTCGCGGGTGATGACCGTCATCTTCGGCATCGTTTTGCCCGGAACGGCGTCATCTTTGCCCTTCCACCATTCCGGCATGTTCACCTGCGACACTTCGTCGGCGGAATCGTGGGAGAGCGGCATGGACACCACGTCCTTCACAGGCATCGGGAAATGACGCTTGGCGAGCTGGCTGGTTTCCTTT
>JAKLJF010001199.1:327-568 GCA_023151335.1 Thermoanaerobaculia bacterium
GCAGGGCGGAACGGCTGCCGACAACGGGTTGACGTAGGCATGCATATCGGTGGTATTGAGATCTGCCTTTTCATACCAAGTCGCTGCCGGCAGCACGATGTCGGAATAGAGCGCGGAAGTATCCATGCGGAAGTTGAGGTCGACGACGAGGTCCATCTTTCCCCGCGGCGCGTGCTCGATCCAATCGATGTCGCGCACGGCGTCGCGGGCGACGGCCTCGCTGGCGATTTCCGCGTGGTGC
>JAKLJF010000119.1 GCA_023151335.1 Thermoanaerobaculia bacterium
TCCTGGCAAGGCCGCCATATCAGTTATGAAGAAATTCTGATCGGAAGCATTCATGGGCATAAGATTTTGGGCATTTCTATGAGTAACGGAGAATTACTTTGGGAAGTGAAAACAGAAAATCGAAGTGTGTTTTCATTTGACTTATATAATGATAAAATTATTCTGCTCGATTCAGTCAGTTTAAAGATAATCAATCCGCTTAACGGCATTTGCGAAAACATAATAGATTGCAATGATATATGGCGAAAAAATGATCTTATACATGAAAAAACTATTCTTACTGTTATTGGAAAGATTGGTTTCACTACTAATAATCAAAAACAATGCGTTCAGATAAATATTGATGACGGCAATCCTGTTTGGATAGATATAAACGGTGAAAAAAGATTTGTGGATGGATATTCACCTATAGTTGCCGGTAATTTGTTATTTTTGAAATATTTAGATGAATACGGAGTCGCGTGGCCACTGAAAAAAAATTAAAGGCCAGCGCCGAAAAAAATAGAAACATGAAACACCTCCTCCACATACTCCTCCTCTCCACCCTCCTGGCATCCGCCAGCTCCGGCTGCCTCAAGGACACCTGCAACAAGGAGCCCACCTTCCAATCCATGGAAGCGGCGGACACCTTAAAAGCATCCGGCAATGTCTACGACCTGAGGATAACGTTCACGCAAGGCCAGGTTTTACCCGCGGCATACTACAAAGCAGCCACGGTATCGCGGGCCACTCAGGACCCCTACGGCAAACCCTGGGACAACAACTTCGCCCTGTTGCAGGGTTTTGACGCCGATGACCAGGCGCTTGTCTTGCATATTATTGCCGATTCCCTCAAAACCGGCCAACAAACGCTGAACTTGCACTTTATCTTCCCCGACCGGAAAGATTATATCAACTGCGATCACCCCGGCGGCCCCGACAAATATTATCTCGACATCGCTTGCGTATTAACCCCTTCGGGCGGCACCTTTAATGTCGGTAACTTTGAATGGAAGGAAAAACTGAGCAAAGGAGGTTTTTAAAAATAACCGGTACCCGCTAATCACTCAATCACTCAATCACTCAATCACTCAATGTCCTTCTTCGCGCGGAAAATATCGAAACCGGAATCCGGCCATGCCGTGCCGGCTGAGGACAAGGCAAAGCCGGCGTTCTTTCAGCCCAAGCTGACGGTAAATGCTCCCGGCGACGAACTGGAGCAGGAAGCCGACGCCATGGGCGAACGGGTCATGCGTATGGCGCAGGCCGGCGAAACGCCCGTTCAGCGCAGCCCCCAACACGGCAAGGGTTGCGCCTGTCCGCATTGCAGCGCCAGGCCGGATGTACAGCGCCAGGCCGACGAATCCGCGCCCGCCGCCGCGCCCGAAATGCAGGAGGATGACGACGAACAGGAAGAAACGGCGGCAGCCCCTCAAACCGAAGAAGCCGGAGAACAGGAACCGGCGCAGGAGCCGCTTCAGGCAAAATCGCAGCCGGCAAATCCGGCTTCTACAGGCGCTTTTGCCGCCCCGCCGGGCCTGTCCGCTGCCTTGGCTGACACCAAAGGAAGCGGCTCGGCCATGCCCGCCGATACGCGATCCTTCATGGAACATTCGATGGGCGCCGATTTTTCGCAGGTGCGCCTGCATACCGACGAAAAAGCCGCTGAAATGAACGAAAGCGTCCAGGCCCGGGCATTCACGCATGGACAGCACATCTATTTCAACAAAGGCGAATACCAACCCGAATCGCCCGAAGGCAAACGCCTGCTCGCGCACGAACTGACGCACGTGACCCAGCAAAACGGCGGGCATACCATCCGGCGCTTTCTCGGCAAAGTGTGGGGCGGTATAAAAAAAGCCGCCGGCTGGGTGGGCGACAAGGTCAAAAAAGGCGTAAAGGCCATCGGCAAGGGCGCCAAATGGCTCGGCGGCAAAATCGCCTCCGGGGCCAAATGGCTGGGCGGAAAAATATGGGAAGGCGCCAAGTGGCTCGGCGACAAGGTGTGGCGGGGCGTCAAATGGTTCGGCAAACAACTCATCGACAAAATAGCCGGCGTTTTTCAACGCGTGGCCCGCTGGATCACCCAACTGCCGGCCCGCGTCGGCCGCCTGCTCAAGGGGTTGCTGGAAGGCCTCAAATCGTTCAAACCCTGGACGCTCGACTGGTGGAAATCGCTGGCCAAAGCCGATACCTGGAAAAACTTCCTGAAATGGGCCGGCGCCCGCCTGATCGACATCCTCGAAATTGCCGGCCTTGGAGAAGCCTACGAAACCATTATGGATTTTATCAAATTCAATACGCGTACGCTAAACGCCGCCGAACGCACGGCAGCCGCCCGCATTTTCGGAACGTCCATCAACCTGGATCTGGTGCGGGTGGACGAAGCGGCGGTTATCGGCCCGGCGTTTTCGGGTCGAGCCTATACCAGCTTCCATACGATCAATTCCTGGGGCAGGGAACCCATAGACGTGATGATGCACGAGCTGACGCACGTGTGGCAGTACGAAACCTCCGGCGCTATTTACATGCCGCAGGCCATCCATGCCCAGGTTTGGGGAGCGGGTTACAAATACAATGGCGCGGCTGGTCTGCTTGCCGCTAAAAATGCCGGCAAAGGATTCCGCTCGTTCAACCGGGAACAGCAGGGCCAGATTATTCAGAATTTTTACAATATTAAAACCACCGGAAGTTCGCAGGATTCCGATAACCCGGCTACTACTGCTGACCTTCCGCTGTATGTCGATTTCGTTGTTGCAGTTTCCACCCTGAGTAAAAGCCAGTTGTTGGTCAGTTAACAATTCATATCCCTAAAACAGCCTTTTCATACGCCTCAAAATCTTTCAAATCATGCTCCACAATAGACCGGATTATTTGTACATTCAACCGGGCATAACTGTGAATCGCGATATTTCGAAAACCCACCATGTTTTTCATTCGCTGGCAAAGGTCGGCGGAGAGAATTCCTGCGTCCTGCAGCAATTCAAAACTCTCCCTCGCGGTTTGCGGAATACCCAGTTTTCGGATTTTGACAATATGGTTGGCCAGATCGATAGCCGTTTCGCAAGCGCGGGTCAGGTTGAGCACCACGGAGTCCTGACGGCGTATTTCTGTTTCAAATGCCAGCTCCTGCCCTATATATTCTTCCCGGATACGAGACAGACACCGGCTCAAGTCGGCAGATTTATTGAGTATGATATCATCCCGCATAAACGCTTCGTCGTTGCCGGATATCCTGCAGGATTTCCGCTTGTCCCTCGTTCAGGTGTTGATATGAAGAAAATACGAACAGATCGAACGTATCGCAAAACAGATCGTCGTCGGAAAAAACCCGTATCCCTTTTGCTACTATTTGAAATTGTAACACCGTTGAAGCTTGCCCGAGATCGATTAAGTCAACATCCGCATCCAGCAGAGCAGCCAGACGCAGGCGGAGCCGGTATAATGCCTCGTCGTCCAGCAGATGATCCGGCGCTAAAAAGGCCAGGTCGTAATCGCTGTCTGGTCTTGCCGTGTTTTCGGCCCGACTTCCAAAAAGATAGATTCCCTTAAGACTGGGAATAGCTTCTTTTAACGCATTCGTTATCAGGTTAACCTTTGAATTCATCTGACAAAAATACAAAAATCCGATTCAACCGTCATCGAATGTTACTACCCCGACAAATCCTGACAATTCAAGCATTCGAACATGTTTATGCCGCTCCATACTTCCGATTCTAAATCTTCCACGCACGTCACCCCGCTGCCTGGAAGGTCCGGCCTCTTCTTCCAGCCCAAGCTCACGGTCAATACCCCCGGCGACGCACACGAGCGGGAAGCCGACCAGGTCGCCGACCGCGTTATGCGTATGCAGGACGACGAAGAGCCGGTGGCGCAACGTATGCCCCTGACGCCGGTGAGCGGCGTGCAGCGCATGTGCGCCGAATGCGAGGAAAAAGAAAAAGAAAAGTTGCAACGCGCCGAAACTGCCGGCAGCAGTAAAAGCGGCGGCCAAACCGCCCCTTCCATCGTAAGTCAGGTGCTATCGTCCGGCAGCGGCCGGCCAATGGACCCCGGAACCCGGCAGTTCATGGAAAACCGTTTCGGGCAGGACTTCGGGCAGGTTCGGATTCATACGGATACGCGGGCGGCGGAAAGCGCGGCGGCCATTCAGGCAAAGGCATACACGAGCGGCAGGGATATTGTTTTCGGGGCAGGAGAATACCGGCCCGAAAGCGGCGAAGGGCGGCGTTTATTGGCGCATGAATTGGTGCATGTGGGGCAGCAGCGTGGTGGAGTTGACAAACCTGTTCAACGATTGATACGAAAAAGTTTAGTAAACTGTGGTGGGTACAATCCCTACTCTGATGACCGAAAAGCATCGATTCTTCTGGGAAACGCTATTGCCAAGATGACAAGCGCACAGAGTAAACGTAATACCGAACCGGGCCACGCCGATGTAGCAGACGTGTTAAATGCCTTAGGTACTGCGTTCAATTTTATTAATACAGAAAAAATGTGGACGCAATATTTTCCAATTCTTTTAAAAAGAATCCAGAATGTAAAATCTTATATAGATTCAGTTGTTTTTACCATAGATTGTGTTGGGATAGGTGCGAGTCATTTAATTCCAGGCTGTGGCGCGGGTACTTGCAATCCGGGAACGGAGGCTTTCTCTTGCCATAATAATCCTACAAACATGGTCATTTGCCCGCTTTATTTGACAAGAAGCCAGCAACAAAAAGCACGGGTGTTCATGCATGAGGTATTCCACATTACGTTCCAGATTATTGATGATTGGGGGCAACCCAATTTTCATAATGCCCATTGTTATGCCCAATTTGTTGCACTTTTAAATGGGTTTAATTCCCCCACAGGATTCAGGTGTTAATAGTACAGAATTTATAAGGTGACACAACCCGATAAGAAATATTCATCATTTATCATTCATCATTAAAATAAATGTCGCCCAACCTCTCCACCACCCTCTCCTTCCTCGCCGCCCTCGTCCGGTACCGGCTGGCCGTGCATTTTGGTCAGCAGGCCCAGCCGCCGCAGGTGCCGGCTATGCAGGACGACGACAGTCCGCTCACGCGCTTTATTCAGCACCGGCGGCTTACGGTGGACGAGTACGTAGCCCTGGCCGCGGGCCTGGCGCCGCACCTGCTGCCTTCCTTTTTCGACGACCTGGTGGCCGAATTTCTGCCGCAGGGCGGCGATTTTCCGCCCATAGGCGGCGTGAAGGGCGTCAATCAACGCAATTCATTGCCCACTGGCGAAACCGTCCTGTTCCTGCTGGCCGGTACCGACCTGGCCCGGCGCCTGGAGGTGCAGCGCCTGTTCGGGTCGCAGCATTATTTCGTAAAAGAAAAAATCCTCTATCTCGAAGAAATGAAACCCGGCGAACCGGCCGCCAGCGGGCGGCTCATCCTCGACCCCGAATACGTGGAATTGTTCACCCTCGGCTACGTCACGCCGCCGCGTATGGGCACGAATTTCCCCGCCCAGCATATCGCCACCGAACTGGAATGGAGCGACCTGATCCTCAACGACCAGACGATGAACCAGCTGCGGGAAGTGCAGATATGGATCGAACACAACGACACCCTGCTATACGACTGGAAAATGTACCGTAAACTCAAACCGGGTTTCCGGGCCTTGTTCTACGGTCCACCGGGAACAGGCAAAACCATGGCCGCCAGCCTGCTGGGCAAATACACCGGCCACGATGTGTACCGCATCGACCTGTCGATGATGGTGTCCAAATACATCGGCGAAACGGAAAAAAACCTGGCTACCCTGTTCGACAAAGCCGAAAACAAAAAATGGATCCTGTTCTTCGACGAGGCCGACGCCCTCTTCGGTAAACGCACCAGCGTACGCGACGCCCACGACCGCTTCGCCAATCAGGAAGTATCCTACCTCTTGCAACGCGTCGAAGAATTTTCGGGCCTGAGCATCCTGGCCTCCAATTTCAAGAGCAACCTCGACGAAGCCTTTACCCGGCGTTTCCAGTCGGTGGTGTATTTCCCCATCCCGAAACCCGCCGAACGGCTGACCCTCTGGCAGCAAAGTTTTCCCGCCGCCGTGCGGCTCGACGAGAAAATCAACCTGCGTCAGATCGCTGACAAATACGAACTTAGTGGTTCCAATATCGTCAATATTGTGCATTATTGTTGCCTGCAAGCGCTTTCCGCCGATACCAACGTGATCTCTCAGGAAAACCTTATGGCCGGCATCAACCGGGAATTTGTGAAGGAGAATAAGGTGGTGAGTAATTAGGATTATGAGGGTTTAGAGGGTTTAGAGGGTTTAGAAGGTTTAGATAATTGACCACATTGACCACATTGACCACATTGACCAC
Organism: Thermoanaerobaculia bacterium; assembly: GCA_023151335.1. Lineage (GTDB taxonomy): Bacteria > Bacteroidota > Bacteroidia > Chitinophagales > Saprospiraceae > M3007. Next base: position 6,323 of record JAKLJF010000119.1, read on the forward strand.
ATTGACCACATTATAAAAATCATATTATGCTTGCCACTTTAAACATTGTCATTGGCCTTGTATTCGTCCTGTTGTTATTCAGCCTCCTTACGTCCACGGTGATGGAGGTGATCGCGGCGATGCTCTCGCTGCGGGCCAAACACCTGCGGTACACGCTGGAAAACATGCTGGGTGAAAAAATGGACGATTTTGTCCGGCATCCTATTTTCCGGCAGTTGTCGTATGCCACGGATCATCGCCGGGCGCGTTTGTCGCCGTACTATTTGCCCGGCCATGTCAATAAAAACACCTTTGTTACCATCGTCCAGGATATACTCGATGCCGGCGACCTCGAATCGATGCAGGCCAAAATCCAGGGCATGGAAGAAGGGGAGCCCAAACGGATGTTGCAATACCTCCTGCGGCAATCGGGCGGCGATCCGGCGGCCTTCAGGGCCGGGGCCGAACGATGGTTCGACGATGTGATGGACCGGGCGTCCGACTGGTACAAACGCAACCTGAAATGGTGGCTCTTTGGGGTTGGCCTGGTTTTAGCCGCTATTTTCAACGCCGATACGATTCATATTTACCAAAATATCTCCTCGAACGCCACGGTGCAGGATTTTCTGGTAGAAATGGCCACCAAATTTGAAGCCAAAACGGACACCGTAAAAGGGCCCGAAATGAATTTATCCATCGACCAGGCCATCGCCCGCATGGATACGGCGCTTCAAAAAATCGAATATATCCGTTCCCCTTTGGGCCTGGGGTGGAGCTCCGACGAGACCGATAAAAATCTGCCCTGGTGGCTGGTGAAACTCGCGGGACTACTACTGACCGGTATCGCCGTCACCTTCGGCGCACCGTTCTGGTTCGATCTGCTGCGGAAAATGCTCGCCCTGCGCGGCGGCGGCGCTGAAAAACCGGCGGAACCCGCGCCGGCCCCCGTTCCGCCCCCCCCGGCAAAATCGATAGAACCCAAAACCCATATAACGGCCAAAACAGAAACCCCGGCAACCAAACCTGAAATACCGCCGGCCAAGCCCGACGCCCCATCGGCCGGAAAACATAAACCGGTGGGGTAGGGGGATGGTTTAGCGGGTTTAGAAGGTTTAGAAGGTTTAGAGGGTTTAGAGGGTTTAGAGGGTTTAGAGGGGTAACGATTATCCACAAATCCGCACACTTTTTATCAGATCTCGCTTCAGCAGTTTATGTAGCGCCGGCGAAGAGGTGTCATCAGCCGAAGTATGAGGCTGGTGACACCTCGGAGTGGTTCCAGGATGATAAAGCACTTAAACAGGCCCCTCAAGTCTCTTCTATCCTCTAAACCCCTCTAAACCTTCTAAACCTTCTAAACCTTCTAAACCCTCTAAACCTTCTAAACCTTCTAAACCTTCTAAACCTTCTAAACCTTCTAAACCTTCTAAACCTTCTAAACCCTCTAAACCCTCTAAACACTGCCAATTATGAAAATCCGATTTTTAGAAGACACCAACATTCGCCGGGCGCCGCGGGTAACGGATGCCGACCCGCCGGTCGGGATGATGTTCAAAGGCGCCGAAATCGAGGTGGAGCCGGATATGGTGTCGGGTGAATCCCTTCAAAATATCAGCGGCTGGTACCACGATAAACACGGCTGGTACTACTGGTCGGGGCGGGCTGAAAAGATCATCGAAGAACCGCCGCCGGCGCCGCCCGGAGGGATATTCGGCGGGGTTGTCATGTTCCCCGTTGACGAAAAGGAGGAGCACCCCGATGAAGACATGACAACGCCTCCGCCGCCCCTGGCAAACGACGACGCCTTGTTGAACAACGGAGAAATACCGGAAGGTGAAACGCGTGCGGTGCCCTCCCTGGAGGTGTTGCTGGAGGAAGAAAAACGCCTGCGGGCGGGCGTCGGAACACTGCCCAGGCCGCCCAAAGAAATAGGGCCCGATATTTTGATGCCGGCCGGTACCCGATCAACCGCGCCGCCTTCCTTTGCGCGTGATCCACTGGCGCCGCCGGCCACGGCGCCGGAGCCAGCACAAAACATGGCCACTGTGCCGGTATTCTGGCAAAACCCCGCGCCACAAAAACTCAACTGGGGCGTTCAAAATGCGCTCATCCCCCGCGATTGGTGGTTGTCGCGACACCTTACGGGTCGCGGCGCCACCATTGCGATACTCAGTACCGGGGCCGATCCGTCCCATCCGGATCTGCCCGGCATAGCCGGCCGTTTTCAGGCGGACAACGGGCCCCTGGAAGACCGCCACGGACTGGGTACCCAGGCCGCCGTGGTGGCTGCCGGATGCGGCCAAACTGTATTCGGCGTGGCCCCGGAAGCCCGGCTGCTCATAGGTAAAATCGGCGAACAAGACCACCTGATCACGCCGGAACAGCTGGTGCAGGGACTGCGCTGGGCCATTGGCGCGGGAGCCGACGTCGTGGCTATGCTGGTTGATCTCCCGGATCTGGATCCGCTGGAATTGGAAACATTGCAGAGCCTGGTTGATCGCGCCATCGAACAGGACATCCTGCTGGTAGCCCCCGTGGGCACTTCCGAAAACAAAAAGCCCGAATCACGTTATCCCGCCCGGCTGAAAGGCGTGCTCTCCGTGGGCGCCCATGACCAGTACGGACAACGCTGCGCCTTTTCCGCCCGCAGCTACGACCTCGACCTGCTGGCGCCGGGCGAAGGCCTGCTGACCTCCACGCCGGGCCGGCAAACCGGCACCAACCTGAAATCGACATCGATCGCCGCCGCGTTTACCGCGGGTTTTCTGGCCCTTGTGCGGCAATGGCAACGGGAGAACAGGCAACCTTTGGCGCCGACGCTACTGTTTAACCTTTTATGTGAAACGTCCGCCTCCCGCCGTACCTTCAACAAGGGAGAAGACGTGGAATATGGATACGGCACGCTGAACCCGGCCGAAATATTAAAAAAACTGGATGCCTCCAAACCGGCCTGACATCCGTTCAAATTACCCTGTAAAACGCCAGAAACGATGGCTTTACTGATACAACAACTCATAGACCGCGGGCAAAATATTTCGATCAGCGACCTTGGGCAGCCCGCCAACGCTCCGCTCACCGTGGAGATACAGACGCAACTTTGCGTGCTGGGTTTGCTCGACCCCATCATCGACGGCAACGAAACCATGCCCTTCTGGCCGGTGCGGCTCGCCGACGGACAATTAACCCTGGATACCCGTAACGCCATCATCGCTTTTCACCGGCACGCCAACCTGCCCTACGTGGATAACCTGCTGACGCCGGAGGTGCTTCAGGCGCTGAATACCGCCACCCCGGCCCGATTTTTACCCATCCAGCTCGACAACCAGCCCGCCGACGATCAGGCCACCCGCCTGGCCAAGCGGATACTGCGTTATATGCATTTCAAGGGCTATTGGATCGCCCGCGCCCCCAACATGTACAACATCGTTTACGTGGAAGGCATAGACCCCGACGGGCGCCCCAATAAAGACCGCTTCAACGAGTGGAACGACCGCCGCATGGTCATCCGTATCGCCCCCGGCGGACGCCCGGAAATGATCGTCAACGATCAGGCCACTACCGAACCCGGCCGTTTTTACACCCTCAACCCCCTCAACCGTCTCGGCGCCGCCCGCATTGCCTTCGGCCAGTACAAAGCCTGGGTCGACGGCGTGCACAAGGGCAATCAGCCGGCCCTCGTCCAGGTTGGCCCCGTGCGCCTGCACCGCGACCGCAATAAAGACGGCTTCCGCGGCACCGCCGACCCTATCGACATCGGCAGCGTCTTCGGCATCAACCAACACTCCACCGGACGCGACATCACCCCCGCCTTCGTGGACAAATTCAGCGCCGGCTGCCTCGTGGGACGCCGCTACCGCTGGCACCTGTCGTTCATGCACATCATCCGCCAGGATTTCCGCTACGTGATGAATAAAGCCTACGTGTTTATGACGACGGTGGTGAATGGGGATGAACTGATGCGGGAGGAACCGGTGTGAGGACTTGCGACTTACGACTTGCGACTTACGACTTGCGACTTACGACTTGCGATAGCACGTCATTCAGAAGTCGAACGCAATGCCAGGACTGAAACTGCAAATACTAGAGGAAAAAAATTTGGATAATATCTACTTTATTCCGATTTTTATTGGGCCTTTTTTAAAAATTGCATTTTTTGCCCCCCCTGCGTATGCAAACCCTCGAATCGAATAAAACAAGTTCCTCCACAAAGGCGAAATCCGGGCAGGTCCAAGCGTT
>JAKLJF010000011.1:0-14894 GCA_023151335.1 Thermoanaerobaculia bacterium
GTTGCCTGCGCCCAAACACATTCTGATCGACAAAAACTATTACGGTGAATTTACGGACTGGGAAGTTTTCCAAGAACAGGACGCCGATTCGATGCTGAAAATACTGGGCTATGATTCGCCATACGCTTCATGATTTAATGTGGTCAATGTGAGGGAATTGACCTCATTGACCTCATTATTTTTCACAGGTTCCAATTGCCAAGATATTTTAAGAACAACTTGGCCAGGTTTTCTGCATCGGAAATGCCTCTGTGATGCTGACCTGTAAACAGGATGCCTTCTTTTTCCACGGCTTTCCGCAGCCCGATGGAATGTCGCAAGCGTTTGAAATGTTTATACTGTTCCTTCAGATTGACGTGATGTTCCACCCAATCGCTGTCAACGCGGTGCAGCTGGCAATCGCTGATGAACATTTTTTTGTCGAAAGAGCCCCAGGAGCAAAGAACGTAGTCTTCTTCGCCGATACGCGCCCAGTCCAGAAATTCTTCGATTACGTCCGGGAAGGTGCGGGCTTTGTTGATGTCTGTTTGGTTGATATTCGTCAGCTGCCTGCAAAATTGGGAGAGCGTCGGATGCACCACCGGGCGGATGAAACGGTTGAATTTGCCGCGCACTTCTCCATAGTGATTGACGCGGAAAGCGCCGATTTCGATGGTTTCCTGCACAAAACCCGGGGGTATATTTTCCCAGCAAGTGGCTTCAAGGTCAAAAATAATAAAGTTTTTCATCGCGTGTTTTTTTCGCGGTGCAGGACAAGGGATCAGAATGTTTGTTACCGCAACCCAAGGGCATGTAATAAATACCACGGTGGCAGCCGGAGCCGTTTTTTTTGGGAGGCATAAAAGATTTGTTTTTCCAGTTTGGGGTTTACCGATTTTTCAGCAGGATGGGTAAGAGGAAAGTGCATCGAGCTTGACGCTTTTCGTGCTTCTTTGTTATACCCGGTGGTATTTGTCGCGTCGGCCTCCCCTACCCCAACGTTTTGCACGAGGTTGATTTTGGGAATTATGCATAACCCATTGTTTTTCAATATACTATAAAACCAGGAGTATGCCCATGAGTTCATTTCGCCCTTTTGGGTTGCCCGGAACTTCGTTGAAATGTAAGCTTGTTCCATGGCGCCGGGAATAAAACGCCTGATTTCACGGTTTCGTTCAAATCTTTCCAGCCCATCCATATCTATCGCCATTTTTTGCCAGGCTCGCCGCCACGAAGCCCACCCCCAAACAAGGGGGAAGCGGGAAAAAAAATAACCGGCGGTCAGGTTTTGGGTATTGGCTTCCGCCAGATTGGAACATCCGATGTGCATGATTTCCGGATCGTCGTAATAACGAAGCAGAAGTTCGGCACAAAAGGGGAAAAGTGATGGGTCGGGCACACAATCGTCTTCCAGGATAATCCCGTATTCTTCCTGCTCAAAGAACCAGTTGAGGGCATCATAAACGCCTTTACGCAGACCTGCGTTTTTTTCTCTGAACAGCGTTTTTACGCCCAGTGGGGATAAATGTTCCAAAATAAGGCGCCTGACTTCCGCTACTTTAGGCAGATCAGCGGGGTACTGGCTTCGCGGGCCGTCGCAATGCGCATAAACCCGTACCGGCGCAGCTGTTCGGATTTGTGCCAGCACTTTTGCCGTTTTTTCCGGGCGATTAAAAGCCAGTATCAAAACTGGAACGGAGCAAGACATTCGGATTGATTAAAAGTTTAGAGTTTTGGGCCAAAATTATGAATGTTTTACTTTTTACAACCTACAAACACGGCGGGGCAGGCACGGCCTGCCGGCGCTTGCAGGAGGCGCTGACGGCGTCGGGCGAAACAGCCAATTTGCTGACCGCAGGTGAAACGCCGTCCAAATGGCCGTTTTATGCCGAGCGGCTTTCCTTTTTGCCCTTTGAACGGGACAAAACGGTTCGCTTTGCTTTTTCACTGGCCAATTTTGGCCACGATCTGAGCCGGCACCGGCTGGCACGGGAAGCCGACATCCTCCATTTACATTGGATCAACCAGGGTTTTTTATCCCTGAAAAACATTCGCCAATTGGCAGCACTTGGGAAACCGGTCGTTTGGACCCTGCACGATATGTGGGCTTTTACGGGAGGTTGTCACTACAGTGGCGATTGTCTGGGGTTCCGGCTATCCTGTGGTATGTGTCCGTATTTGCGCGCGCCCGGCCCCGGCGATTTGTCGCACCGGATATGGAAAAAGAAACAGGAACAATTGCCGGAGAACATCCATTTTGTTACCTGCAGCGAGTGGCTGGCCGGCGAGGCGCGCAGCAGCAGTTTGCTGCGGGATTACCCGGTGACGGCAATTCCCAATCCTATCGATGCCGATGTTTTTAAGCCTCTTTCCCCTGCCGAAAGGATGGCTTTCAGACAGTCGAAAGGCATTGGACGGGATGCCTTATTATTATTGTTTGTCGCCATGAAAGTAAAAGAGACCCGCAAAGGGTTTCATTTACTCTTGCGTGCGCTTCAGGAATTGAAAAATTTGCATCCTGCCTTACCGGTTGAACTGTTGGTGCTGGGCCAATCCGACCCGGCAGAATTGCAAGCCCTTCCTTATCCGTATCATGCACTCGGTTTGGTGCGCGACACCGCCAGCCTGGTATCTGTATATGGAGCTGCCGACGTTTTTGTCATTCCTTCGCTGGAAGACAATTTACCCAATACGGTGATGGAATCGATGGCTTGCGGTACTCCCGTGGCGGGTTTCGAAACGGGGGGTATTCCTGAAATGGTCGGGCATTTACAGGAAGGGTTCATCGCGCCACAGGGGGATTCGGAGGCGCTGGCCAAAGGTATCTACCGGCTTGCCCGCGGCGAAACACCGGTAGATACCTTTCGAAAGGCCGCCCGCGAAAAGGTAGAACGCCAATATGCCAACGCGGCAGTCGGCGAACAATATATTCGCTTGTACCGTAATTTGTTAACAACACCAAGGCCGGACTGAAAAACCTATTTCTTTTTCTTTACCGGTTTTGAGGTCCTGGCGGCAGGCTTTTCCCGTTCTGCCCGGGGTATATCGGCCAGGCGGTTGGGATCGCCTAACTGATGCCGGCGGAACCACCAGAACAGGCTGCCCAGAAAAATCAGTAACAGGAACGCCGAGGCAATCCGGGCTACTTGTTCGCCCATTTCAAAACAGGTTGGTTCGAAACGCATTTCCAGGCGCATATTTTTACCCGCCGGAAGGCGCATGCCGCGAAGCAGGTAATTCACTTTGATGAAATCCGGGGCAGGCTGATCGTTCAAATAACATTTCCAGCCTTTTGACGGCGGATAATATACCTCTGAAAAGACGGCGAGCTGTTCGGTGTCAGCCGAATATTCGTATTCCATTTTCGCCGGATGGTATTTGGTCAGCCGGATGGTAGCGGTGCTGTCCGGCTGCAAATTCAGGCCCTGCAGCGCCTGGGCATACGATTCCTGTACTACCGCCGAGTCTTTGGGATTGAGCCGGTGCAAAGCATTTATTTCGGCATCGGCTGTAGGCAGCACCTCGAAATGTTTGACAAACCAGGCGTTACCGCAGGCTTCCGGATTGCGCATCACCTCGCCTTTTTGCGAAACAATGTATTTGCCATTGAGCATACCTACAATATGGAGGTTTCTGCCCAGATCGGCATTGAGAAATGTATCGATAATATCCTGATACCGGCCCAGTTTGGCAGCGTGATAACCGCTCAGGCTCTTGTGGAAATACGAAGTCCAGGCGTTGCCGGTGATGCCGCCGCGGGCCAGGTCGAGCACCCGGTAATGCGGGTCGGGGTCCTGCCTGATCTGTTTATCGTAGGCTTCTTCCTGCGGAGGCGCCAAATTCGCGCGTTTGGTTTCATATTTGTCGGCGGTCAGGGTGCGCGAACAAACCAGCCAGTGATCGGCCAGGGAAACCAGCGCAATCAGAACAACCGTGAGGCCCGCCTTGAGGTAGCCTTGTAAATAGAGCCACAACATCCAGCCGGCAATGGCAATGAACGCTATCGAGCGGAGAGCGTCGTTGCGCAGCATATCAGCGCGATCTTCCTGCAGCAGGCTGAGCAAACGGGTATCTTGTTGCAGCACCTGATCGTTGGGGCCGCTGGTGCTGCCGAACATCCAGGCCAAAAGACAAAGACCGGCGGTGATCCCCGCGGCTATGAGCAGGGCTTTCTTTTTACGCGTCACGTCAATTTCCGGATCTGTCAGCTTATGAAGACCCAGGGCGGCCAGCAGGGCAAAACACAATTGACCGACCCCAAGAGCCATGGAAACCGCCCGGAATTTGTTGAACATGGGCATGTAGTCGTACCACACAAAATTGAGGAAGAAGTTTTTCCCCCAGGCCAGTGAAATCATAAACAACCCTCCTGCCAACAACCAGTATTTATGGCCGCCGGGCACCAGCAGGGCCCCGATCAGGAACAGGAAACAAACCACTACCCCAAAATAAATAGCCGTGCCGACAAAGGGTTGATCGCCGGTATAAAACAAAGCTTTTACCTGATTGCGGAATTGCGGGTCCAGCGCGCTGACCAGTTTGGAGCCTTTGTACGACTCCCCTGCCCCACCTCCTGCAAAATGCGGTACCAACAGGGTAAAACTTTCTGCCGTGCCGTAGCTCCAGCCGAACAGGTAATCTTTATCCAGGCCGTCGCCCTTTGCGCTGTTTTTACTGAGTTCCGATTTGCCGCGTATGGTTTCCTGGCTGTATTCATACGTACAGTACAGCCGGGAAGTATTGGATGCAAAGCCGAGCGAAATTGCCAAGATGCTGATAACCAGTGCTTTAGACCAACTCAATACATCTTTTTGGCGTATGGCATCCACCAATTTTGCTATGAAAAAGATGCCGCAAAGCAGGAGAGTATAGTAAGTGATCTGTACGTGGTTGGCATAAACCTGCATCGCCATAAACAGCGCCATTAGCCCCCCGCCCAGCAGAAATTTGCCGTTGAAAGCCAAAACCAGGCCAGCCAGGGCGCCGGGCGTCAGGGCCAGGGCTATCATCTTTGTGGTATGCCCCGCTTCCAGCAGGTCAACGTTGTATGTGGTAATACCATAAGCAAGAGCGCCAAAGATGGCCACCCGCCAGTCGGCGCCCAACACATTCAGCAACAGATATGTACATAACATAGCCAGCAAAACCTGCACCCATGCGACGCTGCTGATATCGGTGCCCAGCAGGAGTCCATAAAAAATCGGGGTGGTCAGATTGCCGTGTATGGGCGCATAGATCTGATAGGATGGCATACCGCCAAAGGCGCTGTTGGTCCACAGCGGCGCCTTTCCTTCTGTTTTTAAGTGCGCCTGAATTTCGGTTTGCATACCGCGCGCTTTGTCGTTATCTCCCTGCGGCAAAACTTTGCCGCTAAAGGCATTGGGCGCCAGGAATACGGCAGCGACGGCCAGCATAACAACTATCGCGATAAGGTGGGGAGCAAATTTTTTAAAATCCATGCGGCAAAAATGAAGATTAAGTGGGCGATTACAAAGATTGTCAGTTCAGTTTTTGCAATAATTCCTTCAGCGCGGCTCCGGGTATCTCGTGTCCGCCCTGAAACGAAGACTCCTCAAAATCCAGGCCGCTATTTTCTTCGATTTCCTGCAATTGCGCAAAGCGGTCCGGCGTTAAGAAGGGGTCATTTGACCCGTATAAAAGAAAAAGATTTTTATTGGATAAATATGCCTTGTGAGCCTGATAATCCAGATCCTCCGGCGGCATGCCGGCCCATAGCACGAGGTCGTGAAATTCGGGGTGATACCGTAATATCCAGCGGCAAACCGTAGCGGTACCCTGAGAAAAACCGAGTAATACGATCCGTACGTCAACTGGCAGGACAGCTATCATTTTTTTTAATAACGCCTGGAGGTAAGCGCCGTTATCGGCGATTTCATCTTCCCGGAAATGACGGGTCATCCAGGACGCCCCGACCGGCCCTGAAAATCCTTTTTTATAAAAATGATTCAACCCTTCTGGCGCCACCACCAGATTTTGGCCATTGTCGAGCAGGCGGAAGTCTTCCAAAAACTCCGAAGCCAGTTGGGCATAGCCGTGGCAAACGATCCACAATTGGCGGATATGCGCTCCCGGCTCGCCGAGTTGATAATAATGGGCCGTTTTTGAAACGTTGAATTTGTGGTGTCGCATTTACCAGAAATTTCCGCAAGGTAAAAAGGGTATCCAATACCTTATTCATTACTTTTGCGTCGAACTTGTAAGAAACTTATTATCTAACACAAAAACATTCAAAGATGAACAAAAGACTAGTTTATTCTCTCGCGCTGCTGCTTTCAATGGTGGCATTTGCTCCCTCTTGTGGCGACTCCGATCCCTGCAAAGATGTTGAATGTGGCAATGGCACCTGTTTTGAAGGCGATTGTGTTTGCGATGTCGGTTATGCAAAAGATGCAAGCGGACAATGTACGCTTAAATTTACCGGTCAATATGCCGTTGCGGAAGATTGCTCGAACAGTGCTCCGTCGTCTTATACGATTACACTCACAGAGGGCGCCAGCGGCAATGAAGTGAATATTACCAATTTTTGGGGTTTGTTCAAAAATGTCGTAAAAGCCTCGGTTGATGGCAACACCATTACGATTGCTCGCCAGGAACCGGATAATGATGAATTTTTCGTACAGGGTAGCGGCTCCATGTCACAGGAAGGTAACCAAATTGTTATCACTTTAACTTACACGGTCTCTGATGAATCAGGGCCTACTCCTGTTAATGACGTTTGCACGAACAGCCGTTTTGTAAAAATATAATGGTGTGCTGTTCACAGTTGTAATGGAAACGGGCTTCAAATCGCTTTTGAAGCCCGTTTCGTTTTAAAGTGGTGACAAAACATCGATTATTTACCGGCCGCCACCCTGCATTTTCTGCTTTTTCTTATCGGTGTTCGGCACTTCCTGCATCTTTTCCTTCTTTTCTTCCGTATTAGGCGTGCCTTGCATTTTCTCCTGTTTCGGATTAGTTGTAGGCGCCGTTTGCGGCAAGGGGTCTTTGCTTACCTTCTTGGGTGCAGTCTTTTTCTTTGTCGTTTTGCCTGGTTCGGGTGCTACCGGCTTTGAAGCCAGGTAAGCCTGGTACCGCGTTTGGGCCTCTGCGTTCACTTTCATGGTGCATTCTTCTTCTTTCTGTGCCCGGAATTCATCGAGCCGTGCGGTAACGGCAGCGGCGATCTCCTGTTTTTGCTGGTCTTGTTTTGGGCCAAAGGCCGTCAGGAAAACAAATCCCGCGGTAACGGCAATGCCCGCGAGGAGGAGTTTCTTATTCATAAATTTTTCGTTAATTTTAGAATGAAAAATAGGATAAAGCGGTTCCCGGAGGGTCGATTTGCAAAATAAACCTTACTGAACGACTTCACTCGCTTCGGCTTCGGCCTTCAGGCGCTCGACTTCAGCGGTAACACGCGTTTCAAATTCGGCGTCGCATTTGTCGTTCATTTCCTTTTCGACGGCGCCCTTGCCTGCTTCGAAACCTTTTTCGATTTCAGCTTTTACCTGCTCGTCGGTGAGCAGTTTTTCGCCGCAGGAAGTCAGACCGAAAGTCAGCAATGCGCCTGCGAGCATTCCCAAAAGTGTTTTTTTCATGTGTAAAATGTGTTTTACAGGTTTTAAAATTGTGCTGCAAAAGTAGCTATAATTAACGTTTTTTTTCTTGCCTACATTGTGGCCAAAATAAACGACCGTCGCCTGGCTGTGCGCACACCCGGTATAACAAAGTTAATGATGAAACAATTGTTGAGTGCTCTTTTAAAAAGAGTTCTGCTGCTGACGTTGTTTTGCCCTGTTTTGCCCTGTTTGGCGCAAACGGAAGACCCGGCCGCGGGCGAATTGCTGGAGAATTTTTTCCGGGAGAACGAACAGGCATCCGAGGCCGACGCGCAACTTTTTCTCGAGACGCTGGAAAACCTGCGGCTGCGGCCACTCGACCTCAATACCGCCACCCGCGAAGATTTATTGTCGGTTCGTTTGCTGAATGAAATACAGATCGAAAATTTCCTGGCTTACCGCGACCGTTTCGGGCCCTTGCTGAATGAATACGAGCTACAGGCGGTACCTGCCTGGGATTTGACGGATATCAGGAGGCTGCTACCTTTCGTTCGGGTTTCTACCGGCTTGGAAACAAGGAATATACCGTTGATACGAGGTTTGGTGCAGGGTGAAAACGAGTTGATCCTGCGTTGGGGGCGTAATAATGGCATCAATATACCTTCCACGGCAGAGGGAGCACCGGATGCCATGGCCCTGCGGTTCCGGCACAGTTTCGACAATCGCCTTCGTTTTGGGTTTACCGCGGAAAAAGACCCCGGGGAGGCTTTTTTTCGGGGTAGCAACTCCCGGGGCTTTGATTTCTACAGCGCGCATTTTTTTGCACAGCAAGTAAATCCCACACTCAAAACCCTGGCCCTGGGTGATTTTTCAGCACGGTTTGGACAAGGCCTGCTATTACAAACAGGCTTTTCGCCGGGCAAATCTGCCGAAACCATGTCAGTTGCGCGCGACAACAGGAAATTAAACGCCTACGCCGCTTTTGGCGAAGCGTATTTCTTGCGCGGCGCAGCGGCTACGCTTGCTTTGGGCCAAAAATGGGAAGTTACCGCTTTGTTCTCCTCGCGCCGGCGCGATGCCAACGTGCTGGCTCCTGCCGATACGATAGACCAGGAATTTGGCGACCTGGTTTTTTCGTCTCTGCAGACTTCCGGCTTGCACCGCACGCCGGCCGAAATTGCCGATGAAAAGTCGATCCGGGAGTGGATGAGCGGCTTGTCGGTTACCCGGCGCTGGAAAAATGGCCAGGTATCCTGGAACGGATTACACCTTGAATATGACAAAGCCTGGCAACCCGCCCCGGCGCCATACCGGCGGTTTGTGTTTACGGGTAAAAGTCTTACAGGGGTCAGTATCGACTACAACTGGCGGCATCGCAACTGGTATCTTTTCGGTGAAATTGCCCGCAGCGACAACGGCGGCACGGCCGCGCTGAACGGCCTGCTTTTTGCCGCCGACCGGCGCGTAACGCTGGCAGTGCTGCACCGCTCATTGGGACGGGCCTACCAGTGGGTATATGCCGCTCCTTTTGCCGAAACCAATGGCGCATCCAACGAACAAGGCGTCTACCTGGGAGCAGACGTCCGGTTCGGCCGGAAATGGCAGATCAATGCTTATTTTGATGTCTGGAAACACCCCTGGCTGCGCTTTGGCGTGAGCGCACCCTCTGCCGGAAGCGAATATCTCGGCCGGTTGATCTGGACGCCCCGGCGCGGGGTGTCCTTTTATGCGCTCTGGCAACTGGAAATCAAGGAAAGGGACAGCGGAAACAACGGAGAACACACGGGCGGTTTGGCAGAAAACAAACGCGGCAGGTTTCGTTTGCATGCGTCATATAAATTAGGCCAGGGACTGGAAATGCGTAGCCGTGTGGAATGGACTACTTTCCGCATAGGCCAAGCGGCCCGCACGCGTGGCTATTTAGCCTTTCAGGAGGCCGTGTTGCGGCCGCTGGGGTCGCCTGTTTACGGATCCTTGCGGTACACCATTTTTGACACCCAGGATTTTGATACGCGGGTGTACACCTTCGAAAATGATCTGTTCGCCGCTATTTCCATACCCGGCTTTGCCGGACGGGGGTCCCGGTATTTTATCAACCTGACCTGGCGCGTGAACGACTGGTTGCGACTGGAAAGTCGCCTCGAGCAAACCATGATCAACAAGGCCGTTACCAGCACAGGTCAAACGGGCAGGGAAACGGCCTGGAAATTCCAGGCGCGGTTGCGGTTTTAATTCCGGTATTACAGAAAACTGCCTACTTCAAAATATGCTTCACCCTTGGCCGGTGCGGTGTGATATCGCCCAACCGCGCTTTTTTGGCCTCTTCGTAATCGGTAAAGTTTCCTTCGAAGAATACAACTTCCGCATCGTCTTCAAAGGCCAGGATGTGAGTAGCCAGCCGGTCGATAAACCAGCGGTCGTGGCTGATCAGCAACACGCAGCCGGCAAAATCGTCGAGCGCGTCTTCGAGGGCGCGCAAGGTGTTCACGTCGATATCATTGGTCGGTTCGTCAAGCAACAATACGTTGCCGCCGTCTTTGAGGGTCATGGCAAGATGCACCCGGTTGCGTTCGCCGCCGGAACATACGCCGAGTTTTTTCTGCTGGTCGGCGCCGGTAAAATTGAAACGGGAAATGTAAGCGCGGGCGTTTACTGAGGTATTTCCTACCGAGATCATGTCGTTTCCTTCGGAAATGATCTCATAGATCGTTTTTTCGGGCAGAAGCGCTTCGTGGCTCTGATCCACGTAACTGATCTTCACCGTATCGCCGATGACGACTGAGCCGCCGTCTGGTTTTTCTTTTCCGACAAGGATTTTAAACAGGGTGGATTTCCCCACGCCGTTGGGGCCGATGATGCCCACAATGGCATTTTTGGGTATATCAAAGTTGAGGTTTTCAAAAAGGATGCGGTCTCCGAAACCTTTGGTGAGGTTGCGCACTTCCACTACCTTATCGCCAAGGCGTGGGCCGTTTGGTATCCAAAGTTCGAGTTTTGCCTCTTTCTCCCGGATTTCTTCGCCGGCCATTTTTTCATAGGCGTTCAAACGGGCTTTGCCTTTGGCCTGGCGGCCTTTGGCGCCCATGCGCACCCATTCCAGTTCGCGTTCGAGTTGTTTGCGGCGCTTGTCTTCCTGTTTTTCTTCCTGGGCGAACCGCCGGGCTTTCTGATCGAGCCAGGAAGAATAGTTGCCCTGCCAGGGAATGCCTTCGCCGCGGTCGAGTTCGAGTATCCAGCCGGCCACATTATCAAGAAAATAACGGTCGTGTGTGACGGCAATGACCGTTCCGGGGAAGTTTTGGAGGTATTGCTCCAGCCACTGCACCGATTCGGCGTCGAGGTGGTTGGTGGGCTCATCGAGCAGGAGGATGTCCGGCTGGCTCAGCAAGAGGCGCGCCAGGGCTACCCGCCGCCGCTCGCCTCCGGAACATACTTTTATAGGCGTGTCATCGGGCGGACAGCGAAGGGCATCGGTAAAGAGCCCTACCCGGTGATCGAGTTCCCAGCCATCCAGATGTTCTATTTGCTCCAGTACTTCGCCCTGGCGGTCTATGAGTTTCATCATTTCGTCGTCATCGCTTACTTCCCCGAGTTTCACGCCGATGTCTTCGTTTTCTTTCAGCAGGTCAACAATATGTTGCACGGCTTCTTCCACGATCTGACGTACGGTTTTGTTTTCGTCCAGTTCGGGTTCCTGGGCCAGGTAGCCGATCTTGTATTGTTTTTCAAATTCAATTTTACCTTCGTAATTCTGGTCAAGCCCGGCAATAATTTTCAGGAGGGTGGATTTGCCGGAACCGTTCAAGCCCAGTACGCCGATCTTGGCGCCATAAAAAAAAGAAAGCCAGATGTTTTTAAGCACCTGCTTGTTCGGCGGAAACGTTTTGTTCACGCCGGACATGGAAAAAATGATCTTTTCGGACACTTTAACTATGAATTTGAGTGATCGGATGAATTTGGCGCGCAAAGGTAGACAGAAGCCGCGAGGGTTTTCAGTAAAGTTTAACTTATCTGCGATATAGCGCTGCTTCCTACCTTTGCCGTTGGCAACTGTCTCTGCCCAAAGCCAACCTTCTTCAGGATTTCTTGTTAACCTTCCCCCGCACATGCCATTTTAAAACAACAACCGCCTTTCCAATGCAAAAATCGCTGCTACCCTACCCTTCCATCAGCCAGTTGTCCAAAACCGACCTTGCTTATGCCACGCTCGAGCCGGCGTTGGAACCCTTTTACCGGTACGCACCCCTACCGGAAAATTTCCACAAAGCTATACGGGATCGCGCCGGGGTAAATACGCCGCGCGAACTATTGGTCCATGTGCTAGAGGAACAATACGATGCCCTACCGGATATTTCGCCGGTCAGAGATCAGATCAAAGCGCTGCTCCACGCCGATACTTATACGGTGACCACAGCCCACCAGCCCAGTCTTTTGCTGGGGCCATTGTATTTTATTTACAAGGCCATAACGACGATTAACCTGGCAGAAGCCGTACAAAAAGAAACCGGAAAAAGGATTGTCCCGGTATTTGTACTGGGCAGTGAAGATCACGACCTGGAAGAGTTGAACCATATTCGCCTGTTTAACAAAACGATCACCTGGGAACCAAATCTCGGCGGCTCCGTTGGGCTCATGCCAGCGGCTACCCTGGCGCTGGTATTGGATGAATTAAAACCAATACTGGGAGAAACAGAAAACGCGCAGGCATTATGGACGATCATAGAACGGGCCTACCGACAATCCGCGACCTTTGCCGATGCCACGCAGGCTTTATTGCATGCCCTGCTGGGCAGATTTGGACTGGTGGTGTTCAACATGAGCCACCCGGATTTGAAACGGTTGTTTATACCGGTGATGCGCGCCGAACTGACGGAGCAGGCTTCCAACCGCTTGGTGAGCGCCACGATTGAACAATTACACGCGAAGGGGTTCAAAACCCAGGCTATGCCGCGCGAGATCAATTTGTTCTATATCAGTCCCGGCCATCGCGAACGGATCGTGCTGGAAGACGTCATGTACAAAGTATTACACCTGGACAAATCCTTCACACGCGAAGAAATACTCGGAGAATTGGAGGCACATCCGGAACGGTTCAGCCCCAATGTTGTGTTGCGCCCACTTTACCAGGAAATGATCCTGCCCAATCTGGCCTACGTGGGTGGTGGCGGCGAACTGGCATACTGGCTTGAACGGCGTGCCCAGTTCGAACACTTCGGCATCCCCTACCCTATCCTGGTGCGGCGCAATTCGGTATTGTGGGTAGATAAGGATGCTATCAAACGATCGCTGAAATTTGGGTTTCCCATTGCCCGATACTTCGACGACACCGACGCCCTGGTACGGGCCTACGTGGAAGCCCAGGCCGATGCCGAAGTCAGCCTGGCGGCAGAAATTGCCGATTTGCACCGGATTTTTGAACATATTGCCCAAAAAGCGGTGGCGATCGACCCTACGTTGGAAAAGGCAGTTCGCGCCGATGAAGTAAAAACCGCCGGGCAGCTTCAACAATGGGAAAGCCGGCTGATGCGGGCTGAAAAACAAAAACACGAGGTGAGCATCAATCAATTGCGGGCCTTGAAAGAAAAACTCTTTCCCGGAAACGGATTGCAGGAACGCAGCGACAATTTCATCCCCTATTACCTCAAATACGGGGATCGTTTTCTGGATGAGCTCAAAGCCAATTTAGATCCTTTCGACAACGGTTTTTTATTGTTGGAAGACCTGTAGAACCGTCCCTTTTTCTATTCGTAAGCGGTTTTGTCCAGCCTTTTACCTTGCGTCCCCTTGAACCGTTGCCAGAATGTCTCGCGTTCCGGCAAGGGAATAAACGCCGTTTTAAAGGCCCGGTGAAAATCGATAGCCGGTTCGGTTATGCGCGACTCCATGGCCCGTATGGTATCGAACACCATGGGAAGCATCCCTACTTCGCGACTGACAATTTTGCGGGTGAATCGGCGCAGCATTTTGGTTTGAAAAGGATCGGAAGCCAGTGCAATGCGTTTAAAACCCAGTTTTTTTGCCTTTTTATAGGAGTAGTAGATGTTCTCCGTGCTGTGTTCAGCCTTGGTTTCGGTGTAAATATTGTCCTTCGGAATACCCAGTGCTTCGCCGTACATGGCCATGATCTGCGCCTCGTAATAAGGCGTGTACACGGCCGAGCCGGAGTACATGACATTTTTTGCAATACCCCGATCGTACAAATATTTAGACCACAATACCCGGATTTTCATCACCTGGCTCCAGGTGCTGTCTTCAAACGGTACGCCAGGCACTACGATCATATCATAGGGGGATTCCCCGGCGGCTTTTTTCAACTGCCGGAGCGACGATTTGGAAGAGAAGGAACAGGCGTTCAGAAAAGTAAGCAGTACTGCCGGGGCAAGCCATTTGAAGGCCGGGGAAAAACGCATTTTCGTTTGCTTGATGAATAACCGAATGTCCGTTTATAACAGGTTAATGCTCTGAATGTTTTGGGCGCTGCCCTTATCTCAGCAGCACCATTTTTCCAAACCCGTTTTTAAAAAAGCCGTCCACGGCGTTGTTTTCAAAAAACTCGAAATCCGAACCGTCGGCTTTTTTAGCCATGACGCGATACAGGTAAACGCCGTTGGCCAGTTGATCGCCGTATTCGTCGCGGCCATCCCAGCAGTAATTACCGGTATGCGTACCGGCCAGCAATGGGCCGAATTCCGCCTCCGTGATCTCCCGCACCACCCGGCCGCTGACAGTCATGATCTGTATTTTGAAGTGCGAGGGCGTTTCAGCGCCGGTCATGGTGTATACAAAGCAGGTGGAGGTAGAAAACGGGTTCGGGTAATTGAGCAAATGGGAGATAGACGATTTGGTAATCACTTTGAAATTGATGGCAAAATCCAGTGCGCCGGAGGAGTTGCCCGATGCGTCGCGCCCGTTGACTTGCAGGCGATAGTCGCCGTCTTCGGTGAATACCGGGCGCCATTCGAGGCGGGCAAGATTTTTCTTGGGCAAATCGCCGGACTGGGCAGGGAAAAACTGAACGGCAGGGTCGCTCAAAGCAATCAGGCGTACGCTACCGTTCGGGTACGTCAATTTCAGGGAAAAGGTGCCGGTATCCGACATGGCCAGAAATCGGTTTTCATCGCGCAACGTCACTACAATGGCGGGTTTTGGCGATACAATATCGCCATCAAGGATGCGCAGACCGTCGAAGGTGACATCGAGCAAAGGGTTTCGGATATCGCGGGTAACATAAAATTCGCGTACGGCCGTGTTGTTAAAATGGTATAATTCCGGCTGGGCATTTGCCGGGTTCACATCGATCAGCAGGCGTTGATTCCCCTGCGTATTGAGCGGCTTAAAATCAAATACTGCCTGTAACGT
>JAKLJF010000011.1:14904-16587 GCA_023151335.1 Thermoanaerobaculia bacterium
CGGAGGCGGCGCAGGTGATCCTGTCCGACGTTGTTTTGATCTTCCAGGCGAAATTTAACCAGCAGACTGTCAAAACTGGCCTCTGAAATATTGGCAAAAGCGAGGACAAGCCGCCCGGATTCGCCCTGTTGCAATGTGTCCTTGTAAAACTCGTATTTCAATACCGGATGCAGCGCTCCCTCCGGTATGGGATCGTACAAAACCCGCAGGTATTCCGGTTGTGTGGCCGAACGGGTGGCGGTATCGCCGGATTCGTACCGGATTTTCAACCGCGGATATTGAGCCGCCGGCAGGAAGTCGAGGGTTGTGTCGGTGGTATTCTGCAGGGTAAAAAGCAGGGTATCGCCAAATGTTTCCCGGATGCCAATCACAGAAAAGCGAACTTGGTCCGAGGGGTCGTCAAAACTTTTCCGTTGCCAGTGTAATGATTTCCAGGCTTTTACCGGTCCAATCGGGGGCGTTTCGAATTGCCCGACCGACCATTTCGCCAGAAAACTCCGGCGAATATTAACAGCAGAATCAATGTGATATACAATCGTATCGATCGCGTCGAAATTTGGATCGTCTTTCCGGAAAATGAAGCCGTAAGGATGCGGAACCTTGGCGTAATTCACCAGAGAGCGAACCTCCCCGGCCCCCTGGGCTTCGAGCACCTGAAACAGGTTTTTACCATAGGAAACAGAATCGCGTGCCCACCGGCGGGGCGCATAACCAAGGGTGTCGTTGTAGGAATGAAAGGCCAGCAACCCGACGATGTACCCTTTCGGGATTTTGTTTTCAATAAAATCCATCAGGGCAATGCGCTGCAGCGAGTCTTGCGTGTCGAAAGAAAACAGGGGTTTCTGATTGGCAGTCGGGTTGTAAGGGCTCCCCGGCAGGTTTGGTACGATATGGCCGGTGTTGGGGTCCTGCACCATCATCGTCACGCCGCGATAGATCCCCTGCACGTTAAAGTTGTAGTCGCCGAAAAATCCCTCATAGTAAACATTCTGGAAGCCCGGATAACGATTGACGTTGCGGTAGGCCACGGTAGTGGAAATAAAGCCGGCGTTATCGGCAAATTCCAGGCGGCGGGTGCTGTCCACGGCCTGTAAATTGACAAATTGTCCTTCGGCAAACTGCCCGTAGTCCGATTGGTTCCATCCGGGCGTGCTGCCAGGCAGGTATACGAATGAATGGGATCGCCAGGGGATCTGTCCGTTTACCAAACTGTCGCGGGCTACCCGCCAGAAATAGACCGTGCTATCCTGCAATTTTACAGGCGGTGTCCACTCCAGTAGTCCGCCGCGCTGAAAGACTGAAGTCGTTTTCCTGAATGGACTGCCGAACGTTTCCAGCGTATCCAATTCAAACAGATAACGCATTGGCGCGGCGTTGAAATTGAGCGTGGAGGCCCGGAGCGTCACTTCGTCTTTTCCGACAATAGCATAATTGAACGGCGCCACCGGCGACACGTCGTCGGCAAAAAAATAAACATCCATGCCCGGTTGTCCGCTTGCATCGGTGAGTTCATTATTGAATTCGGCCGCCGCGGGTTGTTCAACCAGGCTGTTTTCCGGATCAAGTGAGATCAAAAAACGGTTGAATCCGATCCGGCTGCCCTGTGTGGGCAGGGTATACGACAATTTTTGGCGGAACGCCGGGGCGACGATAGTATCGGTAAGCCTTGGCAGCGCCAGGCCG
>JAKLJF010000011.1:16597-19971 GCA_023151335.1 Thermoanaerobaculia bacterium
TATTGACGACGTCGAAATCCAATTTTAAATCTGGCTGCTCCAGGGATGCCGGGTTAGGGTCAAATTTTACGGTTTGGGGATCGATCACGTAATCGGGGCCCGGATAAAAATGCAATTTTATGGCCGGATCGCCCTGCAAAAGGTTCTGATGAAGCAGAGCGATGAGCGCGCTGTAGCCGGTTTGCTGCAGATCGGCTATAGTATGATTGAACACCTCGCCGATGCTTTTTCCATAATCGGCGCCACCCAGCCTTTCGTAATACTTTTGCCCATAAGCCCGGAGGGCGTCGATAAAACTGTAATTGACGGAGGCAAAGTAGGCAATTGCGCCCCGGTCGGGCGCCAGGACAAATTGTTCGCCTATACCTTTCTGCGGCGTGGAACAGAGACCCGAAAAACAACCCATGATCATCATCAGCGGGTAACGGCCTTTGTTGTTGTACACGTTTGGCGCGCCAATGTCGAAGTCCACGGCGTTTGGCGATGAGTGTCCGAAGATCATCCATAGCGACACCCCTCCGTTGAGCAAGTCGAGCATTTGCTCGTAACTGGAGAGTTGGATCGGATCGTTCGAAGTTTTATAATAGGTATACACGTCGGCGCCGACGCGGTTTTGCGCCAGTTCACTGGCCATCTCCTGGGTGTATTGCCTGATAATGCCGGATTCGCCCGAAAGACCACCGCTGTTGTGGATCACCCGTTTCATCCAGGCTTTGCCTTCCAGGGTTTGTGGAGCCGTTATATAGGCTTGTTCGTGTTCCCGCACTTTTTCCAGATAATCCCGTATTTCCGAAGGTTTTATTACTGCCAGCCGGCCTATGGCCAGCATTGGGACGGACAGTTTTTTGTCCCGCATGACCAGCAATTGGTCGGCGCCGGGGGCGCCGTAGGTGGGGACGAAAAACAGCGAATCGGCGAGCAGGTTTTGAGCGTTGGATGTGCGGTACAGGTTATAATCCAATCCTTTGCCGATAAGGAGCAGGTAACGCGGGTCAGGCCATTTTTTATGGATAAACTGGATGAAATTACGAACAGCCAGCGGGTGAAACCGTACCCCCCATGCGAACTGGTCGTACAGTTCATTGACGTCGATGACCGATACTTTGTATCCCCCTCCTGCCGCGCTGCGCCGGTAAGCGGCATATTCGGCCACATAATCGGCGCCGTTGTTGGTCGGGTCGCTGAACAGGGCTTTGTTCGACAAAATGATATAACTGGCATCTTCTGCACTGAAATCCCGGAATTGCACCGGCTGCAAAGTGGCAATTGATCGTATACCATTTAACGGATTGGCCAGCCAGATCCGGCGTTCCGCCAAACTGGCCGGCAGTAAAACTTTGACCAGGCCGCTTTCCAATGCGGTTTCAATCCGCAGACCGTTGCTTAGATCGTACAACACCGGGGCGCCGCCCGCAAGGCTGAAAGCCTGGATTTCCAGGTATTTTGGATCGGGTCCGGCATCCAGGGTAAATTCGGCTGTGGCGGCGTTTTCGAAATCGAACATGCGGGCGTAGCGCAGAAAAATACCGGCCACGGCTGCCCGGTCGGCGCCGCCCAAAACGGATTGGAGGCGCGCTGTATTCGTCGTTTTGATCCAGCCCGCCGGCACGTTCGCCTGCAACTGCCGGATGCCGAAGCCGGAAAAAGAGACGCTTGAGCGAAGCGAATCATTCCAACTCAGGCGCTGCTCATGCGGGCCGAGGCCGCAGGCATACCGGATGGTCAGAGTGGCATCCGGGGCGGGTACAAAAGGTTTCTTTGGCACAAAGGAGGCCTGAAAATTAGCGTTCGGAGCGGCTGCAAAGCCTTCTCCATTGAACCAGGAATACGTCACTTCAGCGCTGATCTGGCGTTTGAAAAAAGCATTGGTGTAATAATTGCCGGCTGTCGACCAGCAAAAGGCTTCCTTTGGGGGTGGATTAACCACGTTGTTATCCATGTCGGCAAAGCGCAACCCCTGGCCGGCGCTTTCCCAGGTCAGGAAATACGCCGTGGTATCATTGAACAGGCTGTACCAGGGATTCAGATTTTCCGCTTCCGGGCTTTCAAACAAATGCCTGTCCAGCGCATCCCGGTTGCGTTCGCCGAAGAATTCGATAAAATCGGTGGCCGTAAAAATCGCGTCCGTGGTCGTGTAGATAGGCGCTTGCCGGCCGTTGCAGTACAGCCGGAAGTCGCCCGCCGGCACTGTATTTACCGGAAATCCGGCATCGGCAAGTGTTTGATAGCCGATCCGGTAAATCCCGTCGGCGGCAATTTTAATTTTGAAATACGTTTTGTTGTGGTTGATCCACTCGTTGCCATACAAAGTATCGGCGCCATTCCAGATTTGCGCAGGGAGCGCCAGCGGAGCGCACAGCAATAATAACAGTAGATTCCGTGTCATTAACGGCAAAATTACGGTATAACTGTTATGGAACGCCAGATGGCCGGCCACCAATTCGCCTGCGGCGAAAGAGAGTCATATATTCGCCCTTTTAAGACAAAAATGAAACCGGTCTTACTGTCGCAGTCTGCCTGGGATACCCGGACCGACGCAGCCCTCCAATGGCTGGGGCGCAGCATTGACGCCACCGGAAAAAAGGGTTCCGCTCACAGCTGGATGCCTGTTTTAGGCTGGAATAAAGCATATCCTGAAACAACCGGATACCTCATCCCTACCCTACTCTACTTTGCCGACCTGAAAAAAGAGGATTCACTGCGACGCTTGGCACTTGGTTGCGCCGATTGGCTTTGCACGGTCCAGTTGCCGAATGGCGCATTTCCGGCAGGGTTGGCAGGCCGGAATGATCCCAGTATTTTTAATAGCAGTCAGATTTTGTTTGGTTTTGTTAAAGTTGATGAGGAAATTTCAGCTGAGGAAAATAACCCATCGTTTATCCATAAAAAAAAGATTTGGCGTTCAGCACTGGAAAAGGCGGCCGGCTGGCTGCTCCGGGCATTGGATGCCGACGGCGTTTGGCGGCACTCGGCTTATGTGCCGGGTTTTGTACCCAGCTATTACACCCGTGCGGTATGGGGATTGCTGATAGCCAACCGGCGGTTGCAATGGCCGGATCTGCCCGGGCGAATGCGGCAAGCGCTCTGGTTTTATGCATCCCGCTTTCGGGAAGATGGAACGGTATCTGACTGGGGCTTCAGGGCGGGCGAGCCGGCGTTTACGCATACATTAGCCTATACACTGGAAGGGTTCCTGGAAAGCGCCTTGTTGCTTGGTGAAAAGGAAATAGTGGATCAGGTTGTCCGCTCGGCCACAATTTTGCTCCGGATCAGGCAGGAACGGGGAAAGACGGCCGGCCGGTACGGGTCGCATTGGGCAGGGGATTATTCATTTCGCTGCCTGACGGGAAATGCCCAGTTGAGCGTATTGTTTT
>JAKLJF010001200.1 GCA_023151335.1 Thermoanaerobaculia bacterium
GTGTCATAATTTGCGATGCCGCAGGCATCAGAGGAGCCGTTGTTTACGGCGTCTTCGTCAATCACAGCGTTACCCATCGCATCCAGCACGACCGAAATATCCTGGCAAACGGCCACGGGATCGACGTTATCCTCTACCGTTACAGTAGTTGTACAGGTGGCCGTGTTGTCGCTCAGGTCCGTGACTGTCAGGGTTACAATATTAGGTCCGACATTGGCACAGGTAAAGGTACTTGGCGAAACTGCCAGGCTTTGTATGCCGCAGTTGTCCATGGAGCCGCCGTCCACATCTTCGCCGGTGATGGTCACAGTACCCATGTCGTTCAGTTGAGCCGTGTAAGTAGTACAAACGGCCGTGGGCGGCACGCCGTCGCCCACCGTCCACGAAACGGAATTAACATTGGATTGGCACCCGGCAGCATCGCAGTTGCGGCGGGCTTCCACCAAGTTGGAGCCTGCGACGGATATAAATTCGGGCAGGTCAACATCCCAGTCGCTCCAGGTCGTCCCGCCGTCGGTCGAGTAGCGGTACTCATCCACGCAGGTGCCGGTGCCGCCACTGCC
>JAKLJF010001201.1:0-223 GCA_023151335.1 Thermoanaerobaculia bacterium
GTAAGCCTACGACGAAGGTCATCTCCCACTACTCTTCCGATCTAATTTTTTTTACCTCTTCGGCGTCAGCCGGTTTTTCTTCCTGACTTACCGGTTTTACCTCGGGCGCCGGTTTCCAGTTTTGCGGCATCAGTTCATGTAGTCGGCTGACTTTATGGTCATGGATACGGTTGAGTACATCGGTGAGCCATATTTCTGGATCAATACCCTGCTGTTTGCAGGC
>JAKLJF010001201.1:233-562 GCA_023151335.1 Thermoanaerobaculia bacterium
TTTTTACGCCCGATGGCCACGGGGCGGATAATATTCTCCACCAGGTTATTATCAATTTCTATACTTCCATTGGCAAAGAACAGTTGCATATTCTTCCAGCGGTTGAGTGCGTATTTAATGGCCTGGCCGATGGCGCTGGCCGGGGTGACACGGTCGTATTCGGTGTGGAGCCAATCGCCAAAGGTATCAAAGATTGGTTTTGACTCCTGGAGTCGTAATTCGAGGCGTTGTTCGGCATTGAGTTGCATATTTCTGGCCTTTTCTTCCACGCCGTACAGGAGTTTGATGAACGTCAGGGCTGTTTGAGCCCGCTGGGCGTCGTTGCTTTG
>JAKLJF010001202.1 GCA_023151335.1 Thermoanaerobaculia bacterium
GCAGGGGAACTGCACTCCTACAAGCACGAGGGCTGGTGGCAACCCATGGATACCTACCAGGAAATGACCCATCTGAACCGGCTCTGGTCCGAAGGGAGCGCGCCGTGGAAGATCTGGTAACGGCTCGCGTCGGACATGAAATGAATCCGCGGCTTACAGGTTTTGGTGGCGTTTTCCAGGGACGTCGTGCGCTGGTCACCGGCCACACGGGCTTCAAGGGGTCGTGGCTCTGCGAATGGTTGCTCGGGCTGGGAGCGCAGGTCACGGGTTTCAGCCAGCCGCCCGAGACCGACCCGGCCCTGTTCACGCAGTTGGGGTTGGCCGCACGCATGGACCACGTCCTGGGCGACATTCGTGGCGAGGCGGCGGTGGCGCGGGTGGTCGCGGAGACCCGACCCGATTTCGTCTTTCATCTCGCGGCCCAGCCGCTGGTGCGACGCTCCTACCGGGAGCCGATGGTCACCTGGCAAACCAACGTGATGGGCACGTTGCATGTGCTCGAGGCCTTGCGCCAACTCGAACATCCCTGTGCCGCCGTGGTGATCACGACGGACAAGTGCTA
>JAKLJF010001203.1 GCA_023151335.1 Thermoanaerobaculia bacterium
CAAGGCGGCTAAAATCAATGTCAGTGCTGCCGTAGCGTTTTTTACTTTGAAGTGCCAGTAAGAAGTCGCGCTGGGCGGCAGCGAGGTCTTCGCTGTACAATTCAAAAATGGCCTGACCTGCCCGCACGTATTCGCCCGCATTGCGCACGAAAAGGCGTTCGAGCCTGCCGGTAAGCCGTGCGGTCACGGTGTTGATGTCGTTTTGGTTTTCGCGTAGTGTCGCGGAGAGCGAGATTTCTTCGCCCAGTGGTCGCAGTCGTACCGTGTCGGTCCGGATGTTAGCGAGCCGGATTTGCTCCTCACTGAGTTTTACCTCGTTTTCTTTTCTATCGGGGGCAACTTCCACCCTTACTAAAGGCATTTTACAGATCGGACAAGGGCCGGGTTTTTGTTCTACGACCTGCGGGTCCATAGAGCAGGTGTAATACACGTTTTCTTCCACCGGCGCCGAGGTTGGTTTGCCGCAGGCGGCGAGCCACAATATAGCCAGGAACAGTGGAGCATTTTTTGTTTTCAAAATATTCATTGTCTGTTAGTTTGCTTTTACAAAACTCTCGCT
>JAKLJF010001204.1 GCA_023151335.1 Thermoanaerobaculia bacterium
ATGTTTCGTTCTGTTGCCCGCGGGCCGGGCGCGGTTTACGGCTTTTCATCTTCCGCCTTTGGCGGACTGCTTTTGTTTTCCACCAGTTCGTCGTCGAACAACATCCGGACCGACGGCGTGTAATCGTCGTCGAACTGGCCGGTCCGCGTGGCCCACAGATAAGCCATCAGAAATCCGGCGGCCACAATGAGACTGATGAGGATGAGCAAGAAAATGATTTCCATGTGTTTTGTAAAATTGGGCGCAAGGTCGGGTGACTGCTCAGCGTGCAGGATGACATTGGTCAGGAATGCCGGTGATGTTGATCAGGATAAACCCTCTAAACGCTCTAAACCCTCTAAACGCTCTAAACCCTCTAAACCCTCTAAACCCTCTAAACCCTCTAAACTCTCTAAACCCTCTAAACTCTCTAAACCCTCTAAACCCTCTAAACTCTCTAAACCTCATAAACCCTTTAATCCTTCGAAACCTGCCGAATCCTCAAAAATCCGTTTATATTTGTAGCGCGAACCAGCCTAAATCCCATTACCATGCTGCGTTTATACATTTCTTATGCA
>JAKLJF010001205.1 GCA_023151335.1 Thermoanaerobaculia bacterium
GAGCCGCCCGCGGCCAGATACTGAAGCCCGATTTTAACATACTTTAAAATCGGTTTTTGGGATGGCCTCTCTCCATAAGGTGGAGGGGGGCTTTTTTTATTGCGGATTGCGGATTGCGGATTGGGCCGGCCCTTGGCCGGTCATTTTTGCTTATGTCAGTATCTGCATACCCTGATACCGTTCTGCATAAAAACCCGGCATTTCATACCAGGCTATTCACATTCGACCCCTTCGGGGCCTGCCGGTGATCACCCTAAGTGACAAAGCAGTATTAAGTCAACGGCATTGCCCTTCAGGGGTTGGAGGAGGGCATCAAGTGGCCACCCGGTATTTGCATCAATGACGTCCAATGACGAAATTTGCTAAAAACGCGACATTTTAACGTGTCGAAAGGTGGTTTCAGAAAAAAAGATTGGACGAGGGGGGTGCTTTTTGGAAAACCGAAATATATTTGTGCGAGGAAATAATACAGCGTACTTTAATCCATAATCATAATCTCATGAGCGCAGGTGTCCCGGGCAACGCTCACGCCCGGCACAAAAAACAGAAAAATATT
>JAKLJF010001206.1 GCA_023151335.1 Thermoanaerobaculia bacterium
GCGGTTAGTGAGCACCCGGGTTGTGCCCGAACCCGGACCCGCGATCACCATCACCGGGCCCTCGGTGGTGGTGCCGGCCGCGCGCTGTACGGGATTGAGTTCGTCGAGATAGTGGGACATTTTTGCCAGTTTATGAGGGTTTATGAGGGTTTAGAGGGTTTAGAGGGTTTAGAGGGTTTAGAGGGTTTATGAGGGGGAATGTTCAAAATCAGTGTTTATTTTCTCCAGCAATTTGTAAAATATTTGCGCGTACGACGCTTGAACGCCAACAACGGCCACAATATGTCACATTCGACCCCTTTGGGGTCTTTCGGCGATCATCATATCAGGAAAAAGAACTTCATCTAGTGGGTAATTGTTATCCGCTAAACCCTCATCAACCATTTCTTCCCGGCAAATGTAAAAACTTTGAACAGGCCTAAAAATTTTTAAATAAAATGTTTTGTAATTAAATATAAAAATCTCCCTTTTGTTTTTGAATACGGCAGACAGAGTCACGTTTAACACCATAAACAAATGGTAAAATTTCCCGTGGGCTGCTGTGGAAGGCAAA
>JAKLJF010001207.1 GCA_023151335.1 Thermoanaerobaculia bacterium
GTCAGTCGGGTTTGGTTGAAAAAGCCGAGCCATGTTTGCTCTTCCGTCGTCACGGTTTTTTGAGCCGTTAGCGGCGTCGCCGCAAGGATAAAAAGTAAAAGTTTGAATTTCATACTGTTAGAAAGAATAGCGCAGCGTAACGCCGTAAGTTCGCGGATCACCCAGCACCGCGGCATAATGTCCGGCATTGCCGGCAGCCGGCAACAGTTGTTCGAAGTAGTCCTTGTCGAGCAGGTTTCGGGCCCACAGGAACAGGGTTACGCCTTCGGTCGCACGAAAGCCAAGCCTGCCGTTGAGCAGTGTGTATGCGTCGATGTTCAAATACAGCGACGGCGAGGGGCTGGAAGAAAAACCGGAGCGGTAGTAAGTATCGAACGCCAGGAAGAACTTCCCCTTCTGACCGGCGAATGTCGAGGTTGTGGAAGTGATCTCACCGCCGAGCGAGCCGGCCCATTCGGAAATACCGGGCAGTTTTCCGCCCGAAATGTCTTTGAACGCGGTCGGCCCGCCCGTTTCTTCCAGGGGTACCGGCGCATTTTTAAAG
>JAKLJF010001208.1 GCA_023151335.1 Thermoanaerobaculia bacterium
GCGCGAAGTCAGTGCTGTGGCGTTGGGCTCTACTCTTGGTCTTCGTGGTGGGGGCCGCCGGATGTGACCGTCCAACGGTTCCGTCGTCGTCGAATGCTTCGGCCGCGCCCACTCCACAGGTGAGTGCGGTGGTGGAACCGCCCTTGGTGCCGCTGACCAACATGGTTCGAATACCGGCGGGCGTCTTTGAGCGCCTCGGTCAACGGGTCACATTGAGTCATGACTTCTGGCTGGGTCGATTCGAAGTGACCCAGGAGGAATACCTCGCGGTGATGGGTAGGAATCCCAGTCACTTTCAGAATGCGGTGACAGGCAAGCCGGTGGAGAAGGTCAGCAACCTGGAGGCGACCGCGTACTGCGCGGCACTGACGCGAAGGGAACGGGAGGCCGGGCATCTGCCGCCTGGGTATGTGTATCGCCTGCCCACCGAGGCGGAATGGGAATACGCGTGCCGGGCAGGCACGACCAACCGATTCAGTTTTGGCGATGATCCAGCCGTGGCCGCGGAGTTCGCCTGGACCCTGGAAAACAGCGAGGGGAAG
>JAKLJF010001209.1 GCA_023151335.1 Thermoanaerobaculia bacterium
GGATGCGGCCGAAGGTCTCGGCGATCCAGCCGAGCGCCCTCGCCTCGTCGAACTTGCCCGCCACCGTCAGCACCGCGTTGTCCGGCTGGTAGTAGGTGCGATAGAAGGCCTGCAGGTTTTCGATGCGGACGTTTTCGATGTCGCTGCGGTTGCCGATCGGCGGATTGCCGTAGTTGTGCCAGTCGAACATCAGCGACAGCGAACGCTGCAGCAGCACGCGCGACGGGCTGTTTTCGCCCATCTCGTACTCATTGCGCACGACGGTCATTTCGGAGTCGAGAAGTAGTTGGTGCGATCGAACCAGGTCGTTCCGTTGTTGCGGAAGCCGCGGCGCGAGAACTCCTTCTCGGGGTTCGGGAACTTCTTCGAGCCCTTGAAGATCAGGTGCTCGAGCAGGTGCGCCATGCCGGTCTCGCCGTAGTTCTCGTGGCGCGAGCCGACCTTGTAGGTGACGTTGACGGTGGCGGTCGGCTTCGATGCGTCCGGGTACAGCAGCATGCGCAGGCCGTTGGCGAGGCGGTATTCGGTGACGCCCTCCACC
>JAKLJF010000120.1 GCA_023151335.1 Thermoanaerobaculia bacterium
AAAAGGAGGTTGGGCGGGTTTAAGGGAATTTATCTGGTGGTTTTGCAAGCCGCGGGCAGTCACCGGTTTGCCCTTTCATTGGGCCGCGGGCAATTTGTCTGTTTAATACACCATCATTCAGCTAAAATAAATACCCCTGTTCGCCTTTCCTGTCCGTTCTCCAGCACAATGGTGATCAAACCGGCCGGCAACCCCGCGGTGGAAAACGCCGCCGGCGCATCGCCGGGAACGGACAAGATCGTTTCTTTCAGTTGTTGCCCTTTCGCATCGAAAAAACGGGCGCTCCAGTTGCCCTGTTCTGCTTTTCCGGCGGACCAGTAAACGCTGGAATTGAGCGACGCGGGCGAAGGAAACAATACCGCCGGAGCGGTCTTCTGTTTTCCGGCATTCAGCACACTGACCACCTCGGGCCCGGCGGTAAAAGCCACATCCCACTGAATATCCGGACAGCTCAGTGCCAGGTTCCCCGAAGCGTCGGCGGCGGCGGTGGCGGCGTTCAGCAGGTTGCCGGTGGCGCAATCCCACCATTTGATTACGTACTGGCCTGCTGCCATGTTTGGCAGGGTGACCGTTGCGCCCGTGGCGGACGGCGGAGGGCCGTTTGTTTTCAGGCGCTGCCAGTTGTAGGCTTTGTGGTGCACCCACCCGGCTGCCTGCTCGCCGCTGGCCGAACGCAATACGAAAGCATGCACGCCGTTGCCGATTTTTTCAAACACATATTCCGCAATTTCTATCCAATCGGTGCCCAGGTTGTCCACTTTAATCGTGTGCTGGCCAGCAGGCACGTCGATGGTGTAGGTTGTACTGACCTGTGCGTTTTGATTGATTTTTACCACCCCGTCGAGGGAGATCACGATTTTGGGGTCCAGCCCGGTGTTGGCGCCGGTGCGCACCCGGAATCTGGAAGCGGCCGGGAAAGTGACGCTGAACTGCGGCGGATTGCGGTATTGGGTATTCCAGGTGGCGCCGTACAGGAACAGGCTCAGGTTGGTGACGCCGGGCGTCAGGTCGCCGTTGGCGTCTACAGTGAACAGCGCGGCCGTGCTGGCGCCCCAGCCTGCTGCCGGCGAGAAAGCGGCGTCGCTGGGCGGCCCGCCCGATACGGGGGCGGCAATGGGCCGGTATTGCCCGCTGGCAAAAGGAATTTGAGCGGCCACGGTAGCCGGCCCTGCAAAATGGTGATACAAATTCTGCGGTTCGGTGTAGCTGTCCCACCACCAGGTCATGGCTGTACCGGCGCTGCCGGAAAACAGGCCGGCCCAAAGACTGTTGTGCAGGTGAACGCCAGCGGGGTCATCGGCGGCGGTTTGCGTACCGGAGCCGGAAAGTCCGAACTCGCCGATCAGGGAAGGTTTGCCAAAATCGTTCAGCAATTCGCGGGCCGTTTCGGCCACGGGCACTTCGATATTGGCCACGTTGCGATACACGTGCTCCTGGGTAAAATCGATGGAGGGTAATTCCCAGATATCGTCGAAAGCGCCGGGTTTGGAGCCACTGGTGCTGACGAGGTGTTGGTAGGGGTCGACAGATTTCAGGTAATCGGACATTTCCTGATGCCAGTTCACTACGTTGGCCGCGTTGGCGTCGAAATTTTCGGTGAGGTCTACTTCATTGAACAGTTCCCAGCACTGCAATTGCGTGGAATACCCCCAGCGGGCCACGATATAGCGCAGGCGGTTTTTGTGCAAGGCTTTGGCCGCGGGGTTGGAAAAAAACTGTTGCGGTTGTGCGAGCGGGCCGCCCAGGGCCGCGTTGTAAGGATTTTCGCTCCAGTTGGGATTTACCGTTGAACTATACTGGCCGTGATGATTGATGCACAGCATCAGGTACAGGTTGTGCTGCGCGCTGTAATCGAGCATCCAGTCGATAAACCAGGCGGCGCTTTGTTTGTATTTTTTAAGCCCGGAAAAGCCGGAGTTGTTGTTTTTCCATTCGATGCCCAGTCCCCAGTGGGCCATCCAAAGGCGGAAAAAATTGGCGCCTTTGGCCGCCATGTCGCCCAGCCAGTTTTTATAATCCAGGTAAATATTGCCGTTTTGCCAGCACACATTTTGCCCGTTGGGGATGTATGGTTCGCCGTTGTCGAATTGGAAATAATTACCCGCCGAACGCCGCACGAAACCTTTTTTTGCCGAGGGCGTACAGGTAAATTTTTGCGGTATTCCGGTAGCGCTGCCCGCGGCGGTGCTGGCTTCCACCACCCACTGCCAGTCGCCCGGTTGAGCAGGACAAAACCGCACCCGGAAACCACCGGCGCCGGCAGGCGTAAGATTCCCGTTAGTGGCGTTCAGGGAAAAATCCTGCATAAAAAAACCGTCGGCCACAATCGTTTGGCCGTCAGGCCCGGTAAAACGCCCCCGTACCGTAATTTCATCGAAATCATACGGATTCACCACGGCGGCCTTCAGGTATACCAGGCATTCGAACTTGCCGTATTGCTCCACCTGGCCGGAAAGGGCCACCGCCGAATCGATCACGGGCGCCTGCCCGGGCAACAGGTTTTGCCGGAAGAGGAAAAATACCGGAAGGAAAACGGAACCGGGGAGTAGATATTTGTTCATGCCGAATCGATTTGTCGCCGGGCAAAAATACGTGCCCCTCAAAGGTAATCAACGGGGGTTAATGTTTCACTGAAGCGGGCGGTTTGTATGCCGGGCAGGTAAAAAGCGTGTTACAATTCCCCCTGCAGTTTGTGCAACAGGACAATTTCGCAAACGTATCACTCTCCTGTTTTCTACATATTCCAATACTTTTGCCCGTCCGGCCTTTTCAGGATTCGATCCCGATTCCTCAGGTAAACTCATCGCTCATCGCTCATCGCTCATCGCTCATCGCTCATCACTCATCACTCATCACTATTCATGTCCGTCTCCAAACGCAAACCGCTGATCAAACGCAACGAAAAAGTTTGGCTGGAAGGCCCCAAAAGCCGTACCTACGAATTATTCTTCGCCATTCGTGTGTTCCTGGAATTTATCAAGGGCATGCGCGCCCTGCATTTCACCGCCCCTTGCGTGACGGTGTTCGGCTCGGCCCGGTTCAAAGAAGGGCATCCCTATTATGAAAAGGCCCGCGAGGTCAGCGCGCATATCTCTGCCGATTTGGGGCTCACCATTATGACCGGTGGCGGCCCCGGCATTATGGAAGCCGCCAACCGCGGCGCGCGGGAAGCCGGCGGCCGTTCGGTGGGCTGCAATATTGTATTGCCACATGAACAAAAAGAAAATCCCTACCTCGACAAATTCGTCACGCTGAACTATTTCTTTGTGCGCAAAGTGTTGCTGGTCAAATACTCTTATGCCTTTGTGATCATGCCCGGCGGCTTCGGTACCATGGACGAATTTTTCGAAACCCTCACCCTCGTGCAAACCCGCAAGATCGACGATTTCCCGATCGTCATCATGGGGACGGAATATTACCGGCAACTCCGGGAATTTCTGGAGTTTATGGCCGAACAGGGCACCATTTCCCCGGAAGATATGAGTCTTATCCTCTTCACCGACGATCCCTTGGAAGCAACCGCGCATATCCGGAAGTTCCTGACGGAAAACTACCGCGTGGTGAAACGCACCCGGCCGGCGTGGTGGTTGTTTGAGAAAGCCTGAGAAAGTTTCTTTACAATCTCTCCTGCCAGCCGGGCATTACTACACACCAATTCAATATTGGCTGCCAGGCTTTGCCCCCCGGTGAGTTGTTCGATGCGGGCGAGCAGGAACGGCGTAATGGCTTTGCCTTTTATGCCTTGCCGTTCGGCGTCGGTGAGGGCGCCGGCGATAGCCGCTTCCATGATAGATGGGTCGAGTTGATGTTCTTCCGGCACAGGGTTGGCGACGATGACGCCGCCCTGAAGTCCCAATTCCCATTTAGTTTGCAGCAAATGGGCAATTTCTTCGGGCGAGTCCATCCGGTAATCGACGCGGAGGCCGCTGCGGCGGGTATAAAAAGCGGGAAACTCATCGGTTCGGTAGCCCAATACCGGTACCCCGTGGGTTTCGAGGTATTCGAGGGTGAGTTCCGGGTCGAGAATACTTTTGGCGCCGGCACATACCACGGCTACCGGTGTGCGGGCCAGTTCCTGCAGATCGGCGGAAATGTCCATCGTGGTAGCCGCGCCCCGGTGCACTCCGCCGATGCCGCCGGTGGCAAACACCCTTATACCCGCCAGCTGTGCGATGATCATGGTGGAGGCTACCGTGGTGGCGCCGTCCAAGCCCTGACTGACCAGGTAAGGCAAGTCGCGGCGACTGGCCTTCGGCACTGCACTGCCCAGCCGGCCGAGCCGCTCGATTTCGGCGATGTCGAGGCCTGCCTTCAGTTTGCCACCGATAATGGCGCAGGTAGCCGGCACGGCGCCCGCATCCCGTACGGTTTGCTCCACGCGCAGGGCGGTTTCCACATTTTTCGGGTAGAGCATACCATGTGCGATGATGGTGCTTTCGAGGGCAACTACCGGTTGACGGTCGGCAAGTGCTTGTTGGACCGCCGGGGAGAGGGTGAGATGTTGATTCATAATCATGTTGTTCATTTCCATTTCAGCTGTTTCAGGTCATTCGCTGATGCCGCGCCGCCGCCCATGTTTTATCGTTAAAAAGAGAATCTTTGACGCGGTGGAATTTTTTTTGTGTAAAAGTAGTTGTTTTTACCCGGCAGCCATTATACCTTTGCCCCGCTTTTGAAAAAAGGCACTGCCTCATTAGCTCAGTCGGTTAGAGCGGCGGACTGTTAATCCGTAGGTCCAAGGTTCAAGTCCTTGATGAGGCGCTTGGAAGGGAGCCATTGCCACACCGCAGTGGCTTTCTGTTTTTCAGGGAATTCAGGTTGCCAAACCTTTGCCCCTTCTTTTTTGAAACGACTTATGAAACGCACAAAAATCGCCGAAATACTCCGCTCCGAACCGGTGAACACCGAGGTGCTGGTGAAAGGTTGGGTCAAAGCTTTCCGGAACAACCAGTTCATGGCCCTCAACGACGGCTCCTGCGCGCAGAACCTGCAGGTGGTGGTTGATTTTGAAAATACCGATCCGGCCATTATCGAGCGGATCAAGTTTGGCGCAGCCGTCGGCGCGCGCGGCTTGCTGGTGGAAAGCCAGGGCAAGGGACAAAAAGTGGAAGTAAAAGCCGCGGACATCACGATTTACGGCGATTGCAACCTCGAAGAATATCCGCTGCAACCCAAAAAACACTCCCTGGAGTTTTTGCGCGAACACGCGCATCTGCGTTTCCGGACCAACACTTTCGGGGCGGTTTTCCGGGTCCGGCACGCGCTGGCTTTTGCCATCCATAAATTTTTCAACGATCGCGGGTTTTACTACCTGCACACCCCGGTGATCACCGCCAGCGATGCGGAAGGGGCAGGCGAGATGTTCCGCGTGACCACGCTGCCGCTCGAAAACATACCCCTGACCGAAAGCGGCGAGATCGACTTTAGCCTCGATTTCTTCGAACGCGCCACCAACCTCACCGTATCGGGCCAGCTGGAGGCCGAATTGGGCGCCCTGGCGCTTGGGGAAGTATACACCTTCGGCCCCACCTTTCGCGCCGAAAATTCCAACACGACGCGCCACCTGGCTGAATTCTGGATGATCGAACCGGAAGTAGCCTTCGCCGACCTGAACGATAACATGGACCTGGCCGAGGCCATGCTGCAATACGTGATCGCTTACGTGCTGCAACACTGCGCCGAGGACCTGAAAATACTGGAAGACCGCCTGACCGAAGAGGAAAAAGCCAAACCGCAGGATCAGCGTTCCGATATGTCGCTGACGGAAAAACTGCGCTTCGTGGTTGACAACCGTTTTGAGCGCCTGACCTATACCGAGGCCATCGACATCCTGAAAAACTCCAACCCGAACAAAAAAGGCAAATTT
The DNA here is from genome assembly GCA_023151335.1 of Thermoanaerobaculia bacterium. Lineage (GTDB taxonomy): Bacteria > Bacteroidota > Bacteroidia > Chitinophagales > Saprospiraceae > M3007. Next base: position 5,867 of record JAKLJF010000120.1, read on the forward strand.
CAGTATCCGATCGAAGGCTGGGGTGCCGACCTGCAAAGCGAACACGAGCGCTACCTGGTGGAAAAACATTTTAAAAAACCGGTCATCCTGACCAATTACCCGGCAGTCATCAAGGCCTTTTACATGCGTCGCGACGAGCCGCGCGAAGGGGTGCCCGGCCCCACCGTTTCGGCCATGGACATCCTGTTCCCCGGTATCGGCGAGATCGTGGGCGGCTCGCAGCGCGAGGAACGCTACGAGGTGTTGCTGCAAAAAATGCGCGACATGCACATCCCGGAAAAAGAACTGTACTGGTATCTCGATACCCGCCGTTTCGGCACCTGCCCCCATGCCGGTTTCGGCCTCGGCTTCGAACGTTTGGTGCAATTTGTGACCGGCATGGGCAACATCCGCGACGTGATCGCTTTCCCCAGATACCCCGGCAACGCGGAGTTTTAAGCCCCGGGTTTAAAAAAATATTACATCTTTTGTGACCTTTTTAGCCCAAATTCGTCTAAAAACACGCAATTTTTGAGGCTGAAGGGAACTTTTTTGGCACACCCCCTTGCGCGGCATCTTAACAGAATCTTAAATTGCAGCGTTTTTCAGATAATCCACCCATGAATGTTCGCAAGCACTACTAATCTCGTTTTAATCCGGTAAGCCTTGGGTTTCCACGACATAATTTGGCTGAATACTTCAAACTCGATTTTGCTTCCCGACCGATTCCCAATGCAAAACCTGTTTGTCGATCTACTTACACAGTGCAGTCAGATTCCTAACATTCTAACTTGCGAATGAGCGATTTACACACAAACCTAACCCTTCCATCCAACCCCGATAATGTTTCTCAAGTTGAACCTTTCGTACATGAGTTAGCACAACGCTACAATCTTTCGCCCGACATTCACGGCAATATTCTGATCAGCCTTACCGAGGCCGTCACCAATGCGATGCTGCACGGCAATCGCTGCGATTGTTCCAAACAAGTTTCTATTTCCCTGCGGCGTCAGCGCGATGCGTTGTCTATTCGTGTATCCGATGAAGGGCCGGGTTTCGATCCCGGCGCCGTGGCAGATCCCACCTGCCCGGAATACCTGGAAAAATGCGGCGGACGCGGCCTGTTCCTGATGCGTCACCTGAGCGACGGATGCCGGTTCATGCGTGGCGGCAGTACCGTGGAAATGCGGTTCAAACTGGATTAAGATTGAACTTTCCGGATTTTCCCTTAGAAGACGAACCTGAAACTTTCGTCTCTTTCCATTTCGAGGATGTCGAATTCGACCTCCCTGCCCAGGAGGCGATCGTCCATTGGTTGCTGGAAATAGCGGCCGCGGAGAAAAAACTGGTTTACGAACTGAATATTATTTTCTGTTCCGACGAGTATCTGCGGCAGGTCAACGTCGAATACCTGCAGCACGACTATTACACCGATATTATTACCTTTCCCTACACCGAGGGCGCGGTCCACGGCGACCTGTTCATCAGCTCCGAACGCGTGGCCGATAATGCCCGCACCCACAACGTCTCTTTTCCGAACGAACTTTGCCGGGTCATGGCTCACGGCGTATTGCACCTGGCCGGATATGGCGATAAAACGCCGGAAGCAGTGCGGGTGATGCGGGAAAAGGAGGATTTCTATTTGAAACAGGCGCCTGTTTATTAATAGGACTGACAGGAAGCCTCTACCTTTGGGTGCGTAATTATTTTCTTTCCCATGTCGTTGACGCTAAAACTCCCGCCCGCTCTCGAACCCATCCGTGAGCGCCTGCTGCAAACCCAACAGTCTTTTATCCGCGTAAAAGCCCAGCCTTCCCGCGCTACCAGCTGGTGGGAAAGTAAAGTTGGCGGGTTTCCCTATTTGCCTAAAGGCGTGGATTACCCGGCAGCGCCCGATGGCCGGGAGCTGTTTTTTCTGGCCCAACTGAATTTCGCCGACATGCCCCGTCTGGCGCCGTTTCCGGAGCGCGGTATCGTACAGTTCTATATTTACGACGACGACCTGTACGGCATGGATTTCGACAACGGGGAAAATCAGGACAACTTCCGTGTTTTATACTTCCCCGATCCGATTCAGGAGGAAACCGCCCTGCAAACGCAGTTTTCCCTCATCCGCAACTACGACCTGTTGCCGCACCACCCCGAAGTGTCGCATCCTCTTGCGTTCGAACTGGCGGAAGAGGTAGTCCCCTCGACCGATTACCACTTCTGGCAAATCTTCGGCGCCGACTTTTTCCAGCAGTTCGGCGAGCAGGAATGGGACATTCTCGACGAGTTCAACCGCTCGGTGCGCAGCATTGGGCACAAGCTGGGCGGATACTCCTATTTTACCCAGGACGACCCCCGGCGACCCGAAGACTCCATGTTGCTGCTGTTCCAGCTCGACTCCGACGAGGGTATGGACCTGATGTGGGGCGATATGGGCGTAGGACACTTTTTTATCCGGGAAAAAGATTTGGCAACAGGGCACTTTGAGCGGGTGTTGTTTGATTGGGACTGTCTTTGAGGTAACCTACGCCACCTGTCCGCCACAGCTCGATCCCGCGCCTGCCGTGCAGCCGTAACAATGTTGATTGAGCGTGATATCACGGTTGGACAGGGTTTCAAAGTCAAAGTCGGACAGGTGCGCCCGGCCGGGCACGTTTACCTTCAAGTCGAGCATCTGGTTGAAATCGCAGTCGTACAGGTAACCATCCCAACTGACTGAGATCGTGTTGCGGCACATGACGCCGGCCACGGCGCCGGGGTTGAACGCGTCGATCAGGGTTTGCATATACGATTCGTAGTTACCCGATTCGAGCAGGTATTCGAGGAAGCGGCTGATCGGCATGTTGGTGATAGCATAGAGATGGTTGAAATCCACGTCGTACTTGCGTTTCAGTTGCCGTTTGAATTCCGCTTCCAGACCGGCCTGCCCGCCGGGCAAAAAGGCGCCGGTGGGGTTGTACACCAGGTTGATCTTCAGCCCTGTATTTTCTTTTCCATAACCTACCCCGTTGAGCAATTGCAGGGCCTTTACCGAATCTTCGAACACGCCTTCGCCGCGCTGGCTGTCGGTGCGCAGGGCGCTGTAATGCGGCAGGGAAGAGACAATTTCCACCCTGTTTTCAGCGAAAAATTGCGGTAAATCGCGGTATTTCGGGTTCGAGAGGATGACGGTGAGGTTGCAGCGGTTCATTACGTGTTTGCCCAGTTTCCGGCACTCTTCCACGAACCAGCGGAAATGCGGGTTTAATTCCGGTGCGCCGCCGGTGATGTCCACCGTCGGAATGTCGTATCGGGCCAGGATATCGAGGCAGCGGTCGAAGTTTTCCTTGGCCATGTTTTCTTCCCGGCGGTCTGGGCCGGCGTCGACGTGGCAATGGGCACAGCTCTGGTTGCAGAGTTTGCCCACATTCACCTGCAATATTTCAATGGCCGCCGGTTTCAAGCGGCCATCGGCGAAACCTGCCTGCCGGATAGCATCCGAAAAGGCCGGAAAACGCGCGTCGCTTATCTCCTTGCCGTTCAGGACTTTGAGTTGAAAAAACGTATCCGACAGCGCGTTGCCCCGCGCGTGCAGCGATTTGGTGCGTTGATGAACAGACACAATAAATCTGATTTTTATATAAAAGCAGGCTTCTACATTATGAATTTACGATTTACGAATGCGGATTTACGATTAGTGTCTCCCTGATAATGGTAGATCAGGATTTTATTGGGGGAACAATTGTAAATCGTACGTTCTAACCTAATTCCCTTAATTCAAATATCCGTTCTTAATGCTTACATCGTTATCCCCTCCGCATGGTTCATCATCTGCGTGCCATACACCAGACTGGAACCCGCCCGGATGGCCGCCGCCACATGCACGGCTTCCATCATTTGTTCCTCGTCGGAGCCTTTTTCGAGGCAGGTACTCGTGTAGGCATCGATGCAGTAAGGGCATTGGATGGCATGCGCCACGGCGAGGGCGATGAGGGCTTTTTCCCGTTCGGTGAGGGCGCCTTCTTTCATGACTTCGCCATACCAGGCGAAAAATTTATCGCCCATGCTTTTTTGCCAGGCGGTGATATGACCGAATTTGGCCAGATCGGCGGGATCGAAGTAGTGTTTTTTTGACATGAGAAAAACGTATGAACAGGACCCGGAAGGCCCGGTTGAAGTGAACAGCGTGAACAAAAAATACGAATGTAAGTTTGTTCCGGCTTTTAGCAGGGGGCGTAAAGATTGAAAATTAACTTTTTGTCCGGGCGCGGCTATTTCGGTTTTTAGATACAGCCGGAATAAAAATGAAAAAACTGTGATCAGGTTTGTACAATTCCGCGCCAGACCTGTATCTTTGCCGCCGCTTTTAAAGTAAAGCCTTCGTTTACGGGAAATGGCCTGAAAATTGCCCTTGGTTTCCCGGAAGTTATCAGCCGGATTAGCTCAGCGGTAGAGCAGCTGATTCGTAATCAGCAGGTCGAGGGTTCAAATCCCTTGTCCGGCTCCAAGACATTGAGTGATTGAGTGATTGAGTGATTAATTCAGTCTGTGGTAAATTTAATCACTCAATCACTCAATGTCCCACGGGATGTAGCGCAGCCCGGTAGCGCGTCCCGACACTCGTGTCGGGAAGGTTGCTGGCTCGAATCCAGTCATCCCGACACCAACCTTGAAATAAACCTCGGGATGTAGCGCAGCCCGGTAGCGCGTCCCGACACTC
>JAKLJF010001210.1:0-244 GCA_023151335.1 Thermoanaerobaculia bacterium
TCGCCCGTGGCGCCGCTCCAGGCGGCGATGACGTGCTGAAACTCGACCGCCGTGGTGAGCGCGAGGCCCACCAAAGCATAGGAGCCCGAGCCGCCGAGCACGAGGTCTTTGACGCCGTCGCCGTCGAGATCGCCGATGGCGGGGTTGTTGGACAAGGCGACGAAGGAGGGCTCGTCTGTGTTGGTTTGCTCGCCGTACTGGTCGCCGAAGTAGGTCAGGGGCAGCACCTCTTCACCCTTGTGAT
>JAKLJF010001210.1:311-540 GCA_023151335.1 Thermoanaerobaculia bacterium
CGTCGAGGTCGAAGATCGCCGGGGTGGCGGGGTGGCCCTCGCCGATGATCGGCAGCAGCGCGGCCACGGCGACGAGGCCCGAGTCTTGGATCGGCCAGCCGGGGAGCAGCTCGCCGGTCTTCGCGTCATAGGCGAAGGTCACGGAGTCGCGGCCGCCGCGCACGGTCTCGTTGTTGCCCAAGAGCAGGTCTTGGTCGCCGTCGTTGTCGAGATCCCCCACGGTCACGGA
>JAKLJF010001211.1 GCA_023151335.1 Thermoanaerobaculia bacterium
GATCGTCGACCGATATCTGAAGCCGTTCTCCGCCCAGGAACAAACACAGATTCTGGGTAAAACCGCCCTTGATTTCTATAATATTTCTATCTAAACCCTCTAAACCCTCTAAACCCTCTAAACCCTCTAAACCCTCTAAACCCTCATAAACCTCATAAACCCTCACAATCATGGACCTCCACCTGCAAAACAAAGTCATCATCGTCACCGGCGGCTCCAGGGGCATCGGCGAGGCCATTACCCGCGCGCTGGCTGCCGAGGGGGCCATACCGGTAATCGCCACACGCCCGACGGAAGGCGCGGATGTACTGGTGTCCGAACTGCAACAAACAGGCATCGACGCGCTGTGTGTGTTGGGCGACCTGACGGAGCCCGGTTTTTGCCAGAAGGTGGTTGAAGCAACCGCCGCCAAATACGGTCGTATCCACGGCCTCGTCAACAACGCCGGCGTGAACGATGGCGCCGGACTGGAACACGGCAGCCCGGAAAAATTCCGCGGATCCTTGTTGAAAAATCTCTTCCACTATTACGATCTGGC
>JAKLJF010001212.1 GCA_023151335.1 Thermoanaerobaculia bacterium
CGTCGATCCGGCGACGCTCGATCCCGCACTCCATGAATGCGCGCAACTGGTGTTTATCGTGTCGAAAAGCGTGAAAACCGCCAAAGGCAATTCGGGAGCATAATTGAACATTGAACATTGGACATTGAACATTGTACATTTCAAAAATTTAAACTTTCAAAATTTTTAATTTTATAATTTTTTAAATGTTCAATTTTTTAATTTAAAATTTTTGAAATGTTCAATGTATAATGACCAATGTTCAATGTACAATTTTAACAACGGTGAACCATGGATGACAAGGAACGAAAATACGACCTCGAAGAGCGGCTTATCGCGTTTGCCGGCCTGGTGATCGCTGTGGTAAAAAAACTGCCGAAAGACCTGGCTGCCAAGCATCTTGCCGGCCAACTTGTGCGTTCCGGCACTTCGCCGGCGCTGAATTATGCCGAGGCGATAGGCGCGGAAAGTAAAGCGGATTTTGTGCATAAAATGGGCGTTGTGCTGAAAGAACTGCGGGAAACACGGGTTTGCCTGCGGATCATACACGGACA
>JAKLJF010001213.1 GCA_023151335.1 Thermoanaerobaculia bacterium
TACCGCTCATATCAAAAAGTTGAGCACCATTCGCTTTTTTAGTGGCCACGGCTTGAGTACGGTTTTTGCTGTTAACATTATACCACGCCACTTCATCCAGTTCATTTCCGCCGCTGTATGGAAATGGGTCGCGCCGCGCGCCACCTTTGGCGGCATACTCCCATTCCGCCTCGGTGGGCAAGCGGTAGCCGCGGGCATTCCAATCGGGACGGTAAACTCCGCCAGTAGTATCTACTGCAGGGGTTAGGGCAGGCCTTTGTTGATCGCTCAACCAGTTGGCGTAATCAATAGCGTCGTACCAACTAACATTCACTACCGGGTTATTGCCCTCCCAGCCCCAGCCGGGGCGTTCGATAACTTCCGGGTCGTTGATATTTTTGCCCTGTGCTGTCAAATAAAGGTTGTATTGCCAAACGGTGGTCTCGGTTTGTGCCATTTTAAAATCAGAAACGGTTACCTGGTGAGGTGGTTTTGCTGAAAGCCAATAACCGTCCTCTTCGTCGTCGCTCCCCATCGTGTAAGTGCCTCCTTT
>JAKLJF010001214.1 GCA_023151335.1 Thermoanaerobaculia bacterium
TAATTTTTGGATGGGATTACTTCGGTACATTGACGGGCTTTTTCCAGAATATCGTTCAGGGTTCGTTTTTCTTCGCGGACCACGGCCAACTGGCGACGGAGCATGACGAGCCGCTCCAATAAGCCAATTTCTGTTTCGATGACGCCGACTTCCTCTGTTTTTTGCGCCAGATTGGTTTGCACCTGGGCGGTATCGAAGGGCACGGTTCTGCCGTTTTGAAGCAGGACGTAGCCGAGGCTGTCGCGTTTTTCGATTTTGTAGTCGGTGGTGGTTTGGGCGGCGGCTACAAAATTTGAAAGCAGAAGAAAGATTAAAGTAGATGTGAAAGGTTTCATGTAAGGTTAAATTGAGTGGGTTGTGGGGGATTTCGCCCTGCTGTTTCAACCCCACCCCCATCCCCTCCCCCGAAGGGGAGGGGGGCCTGCCCTCACGTTACTTTTTGTTCAGCGGTTGTGCATGCCCAACTATGATTTTGGAGCTTGTCTACTTGTGGCCAACCGGTAAATTGGGATCAAGCCCCGCTCCCCTTCG
>JAKLJF010001215.1 GCA_023151335.1 Thermoanaerobaculia bacterium
GCCTGCCGCGCCACCGGCTGCGCGCTCCTGGCCAGCAATTCGGTGCAGGAAGCCCAGGACATGGCGCTGATCGCCCAGGCCGCCACCCTGGCCGGGCGCATCCCGGTGATCCACTTCTTCGACGGCTTCCGCACCTCCCACGAGGTCGCCAAGATCGTCGCCGTCGAGCCCGACACCGTGCGCGCGATGATCGACGACCACCTGGTGGCGGCCCACCGCGCCCGCGCCCTGTCACCCGAGCATCCGGTGCTGCGCGGCACGGCCCAGAACCCGGACGTGTTCTTCCAGTCGCGGGAGCGCAGCAACCCGTATTACGACGCCTTCCCGGATCTCGTGCAGCAGGCCATGGACCGCTTCGGCGCGCTCACCGGCCGCCAATACAGGCTCTTCGATTACGTCGGTGCGCCCGACGCCGAGCGGGTGATCGTGGTGATGGGCTCCGCCGCCGAGACGGTGGAAGAGACTGTCGAGCACCTCTGCGCCCGCGGCGAGAAGGTCGGCCTGCTCAAGCTGCGCCTGTTCCGCCCCTT
>JAKLJF010001216.1 GCA_023151335.1 Thermoanaerobaculia bacterium
GCAAGGGTTATTCGGTGGAACTGGTGGGCAGGGCACTCCCCCACTCCATTCCGCTGGAAGAACGCGCTTTCCGGCAACGGCGGCTGAAATGCCGGTTCAACAAAGGTTTTTTGTTCTACCTCGAATTCAACCTGCGCCTGTTCGTTTTCCTGCTCCGGGCCCGCTACGATGCCGTTTGCTCCGTCGATCTCGATACCCTTCCCGCAGGCTGGGCAGCCAGTTTGCTGCGCGGTAAAAAACGGGTGTTCGACGCGCACGAATATTTTACCGAAGTGCCGGAAGTGACCCACCGGCCTTTTGTAAAATGGGTGTGGCGCGGCGTGGCCCGCGTTTGTTTGCCGTTCTACCGGCACGCTTATACGGTAGGGCCCGCGCTGGCCGCCATTTTTGAACAAGAATACGGGATAAAATTCGGCGTGGTCAGAAACATGCCGCTGCAATCCGCCCCGGCGCCGCATCCAACACCGGGGCCCAAAATCCTGCTCTACCAGGGCGCCCTCAACGCGGCACGGGGCATCGAACAATGCCT
>JAKLJF010001217.1 GCA_023151335.1 Thermoanaerobaculia bacterium
ACTTGCTGGCCCATCTGGAAAACACTTTCCGGGAACACGGACTCAGCGGATTTGTGCTCCGCCCCCTATATTTCCAACCGACCTTCGACAAACACTGCTCCCAAACCTGCGGCGGATTTCAATTGCACGTAACGGATCGCCGGGTTTTCAGACCCTGGGTTGTCGGACAGCTGCTGCTCCGGGAATTGTATCACGCGCCGGGCAGTTTAATCCAATGGCGTCAACCGCCTTTCGAGTATGAAGAAATCCTGCTCCCCATCGACCTGCTCAACGGCACCGACCGGTTGCGGCACTGGGTGGAAACAAATGGCGATTGGGCTACCCTGCAAGCTATCGAAAAAGAAGGGCTGGAAGTGTTTCTTGCGCAGCGGGAGGCGGTATTGCTGTATGGAAAATGAATCACTCCAAAACGCTGGTGAATTGCTTCACGTTTACGAAACTTTAAAAGTTTCGTAAATGTAACACCAAGCTGTCTTAATTGCTTTTTCAGTGGTGTATTGCCAGTTGTTTTCGCACCAACAGCCGGCC
>JAKLJF010001218.1 GCA_023151335.1 Thermoanaerobaculia bacterium
AATGACTATCAGAATTTCAGCGAAAGCAATCTGAAAATGATAGTCATTTCATTACTATCGCTTAATAAAATGTACATAATTCACAGTGAGCTGGAAGTGACCGGTGGCAGACTTGATCTGCTGCTCACGAGATACGATCCTTATGATTCAAAGTATCAATTTCTGCTTGAGTTCAAATATCTCAAAATGAGGGATGAGAAGAGGAAGAAAAAAGCAGTTGCCGGAAACGAACCTGACAAATATGAGCAGGTTAAAGAGGAAGGGATAGCACAGCTTAAAAGGTACAGGGAATCAGAGTATATCAAAAATCTGAAGGATCTCAGGAGCTACCTCATAATCTTCCGTGAAAAAAGAAAATGGGAAGTTATTGAGATATGAGTTATGGGTTATGAGTTATGGGTTATGAGTTATGAGATATGAGTTATGGGTTATGAGTTCAGATTCGGGAGGTTTTATTTAATTCCATTGAATCTGCCGCCTGCTTTTTTTATGTTCATAAGTTTATGTCTCCCCTGAACAGACATATCT
>JAKLJF010001219.1 GCA_023151335.1 Thermoanaerobaculia bacterium
AGGTTTAGAGGGTTTAGAGGGTTTAGAGGGTTTAGGGGGCTTCCTAGAGCATCCACCGTCTCAACCCTCTCAACCCTCTCAACCGTCTCAACCCTCTAAACCCCCTAAACCTTCTAAACCCTCTAAACTCAAAATCACTCTTCATGCAGCGCTACTGCCGGGTAGATCGTGGCTGCCTGCCGGCTGGGATGGAAGGCGCAAAGCGCGGCGATGAGGTAGATGGACAAAGCGGCCAGCAATACACCCCAAATGTATACGCTTGTTTCCACGTCGAACACGTTCAGTAGTGGGATCTGCACGGCGAAAAAGATGCCGAGCACAACGCCGAAGGTCGCAATTACCAGCGTTTCCCGGATAAAATATTGCATGATTTGTTTTTGGGTAGCGCCTACCGCCCGCCGGATACCGATCTCGCCCCTGCGCCGGCTGATGTTTTGAAACAAAACCCCGAACAAGCCCAGTCCGACGTTGAACACCAGGAATCCGCATACGCCAAACAGGATGAGGATCGGTATCAGGATGG
>JAKLJF010000121.1 GCA_023151335.1 Thermoanaerobaculia bacterium
GACCCACGCCGACCCGAGCCAGGCAAGTCCGCCGCCGCTGTTAAGCGAACGGTTGTTTTCAAAGCGGCATTGGACAAAGCGGGGGGCAACGGAGCCGTCGCCCGTGCCGTTCACCATGGCGCCGCCGCCGTAATTTCTTGCCGTGTTGTGGGCCAGGGTGCAGTTGCGGACGGTGGGGTAGGCTTCCCAGTCTCTTCCCATGATGTACAGCCCGGCGCCGCATTTTCCGCGGTCGAAAGCGCCGCCGGTGGAGGCATTGGCTAAGCCATCGCGCAGGGTAAAGCCGTCGACGAGGGTGTTGCTGTCGGGCTGGTGCAGGTACATGACATTATAGGCGTTGTCGGCGCTGTCGCCGGCAACGCCTATATCGCCGCTGAGTACGCTGGGGTGCAGCGTCCAGTCGCGCTGGGCGGGGCTGTTTTCCGTCCCGGCAAAACCGCCGTAGAGCCGCACGCCGGAGCGGGGCTCGAACGAGACAGTACGGTCGGTAGTGGCGGTGGGCCGGTATGTGCCGGCGGCAACCCACACTTCGTCGCCGGCCTGCGCGGATTGCAGGGCAGTCTGCAGGTCGGTGAAAGCGTCGGCCCATGAAAGGCCGTTGTTGGCGCCGCCGGCCTTGGCGTCGACGTAGTAGCGGTTGTTTTGGGCGGAAAGCGGGGCGGCAATGATCAGAAAGATGTATATGTTTTTTTTCATGGGAAGCGCGGGTTGCCGGTTATTGGAAATTGGTCATTGAACATTGGTCATTGAACATTCCAAAAATTTTAAAATTTAAAATTGGAAATGTTCAATGTTCAATGTTCAATGACCAATGTTCAATGTTCAATGACCATCGTCAATGACCAATGTTCAATGTTCAATGATTCTACTGTTTAATCAAATGTCCCTGTGTTTTGCCCCAGGGCGTGAGCACCTTCCAGAAATACACCCCGGCGGGCAAGCGGGCAATTTCCGGGATATCAAAAGTTTGTTCGCCTTTGCTGAGCGTCACCTCACGCATCCATTCGTTTCGTCCGAAGGGGCCAAACACGGCCAGCCGGGCGCGGCCCGCGCGGTCGGAGCGCACGGCGAGGCGGGTTTCGCCGGTGGCGGGATTGGGGAAGCAGGCGGCTTGCAGGGGTGCGTCCGCATCCGCCGGGCCTGTCTTGCGGTCTTCCAAGCGTTGGCCGGGGCGGAAGGAGAATTCCTGGCCGGCGGCACTCCAGGCCGCATTGGACAGCAGTTCGTCGTCGGTTTCCAGCAGGTTGGCGCCGGCGGGCAGCGGCTTCCGCGCCCGGAAACTGAGGTAAAACAGCACGTCGCCGGGGTGCAGGGCCTCGCCCGGCACGGCGGGATTGGCAAACCACAGGGTGCGTATCTCGCCCCGGCCGGCCCTGCCCAGGCCGAAGTTGCCGGCGGTGTAGCCGGGCAAATCGCCCTGCGAGGGGCCGATGAGTTCGAGGCGGGCGGGGTCGAAGCGCAGGCCCAGTTGGAACGCTTCGAGGTCTTGCTCCCCGGCGTACCGCAGCGGCAGGGTGACGACCTGCCCGGCTTGGGTGGCGTCTTGCGCGCGCGCGTCGAAAGTGGTGACCGGGGCCTGCACGGCGGCGGGCACGGCGCTGCCGTTGACGTCGCCCACCTTGACGGCGACGAAATTGGCTTCCCCGGTGGGATTGCCGGGCGAAAGCGTCAGGTTGACGGTTTCGGGGAAGATTTCAAAAAAAGGGTTTGCCGGGTTGGGAAACTGGTATGCTTCGTCCACGAAACGCCAGGAAGTATTGTTGGGCAATTCGTCGTAAATTCCCAAGATCAGTTTCCGAATCTCCACGATGTCGAAGGTCGTAATGCTCTTCGTGTTGTTAGCATCGGCTGCGAATATCTTGTACGGCGAGTCGAGGGTATCCAGGCCCAGGATATGTTTGTTGATCAGCACAAGGTCGAAGGTCGATACGCCGTTGAGCGGGTCGTTATTTTTATAGGGCGCGACCTCGAAATCGGAACATACCAAGCAGGGACAAAAACTGAAATTTCCCGGCGGCCCGGTTGTTTCAACAACCGGCGGGCAGTTGTCATCGATGCAAGGCGAACTGTTTTCCGTTTGGGTAAGGGTGACGCTGGCGTCCGATAAACCTTTACCTTGCTCTGTTGCCAGTTGTCCAAATATTTGCGGCTCGCACAATTGAAACGGACTGGGTACCGAATCAAGGACAAGGGGGCAATTTTGGTAAGGCGTATCGGGAATCATTTCGATGGATACGGGGGTAATGCCGTTGATACAGCCCCCTGTGTTGAATTCAATTTCTAAGTAAGCGCCGTCGCCGGAAACGTCCAATGTCACGGGGTCTTCTTCGCCGCTTACGTCGAAGCAAAATTTGAACACGCCGTTACTTTCCGTTTTCCAGCAATCGGCCTCTGTGCCGCCCATGAAGTCATAGCAACCGGCCGGCTCGTTGGCCAGGCAGAGTTTGGCCACGTCGGCGCCCGTAATTTCAGCGCCGTCGCTCAGATCGAAGCGGAGTTCGAAAGCCAGGCGCCGCAGGTCGATGGTCGACAGCGTTGGGGAAGTCAGGCCTACTCTCACGATTTTCTCGGAAGGACAATTGGCCGATGCGTTTTCCGGGGGCCAGATTTTGAACCGCACATCGTAATCGCACGGCGCCCCGCCGCCACTGCATGATTGTTCTTCCGGGTCGAGCAGCAGACGGGAACAATATGCCTTTTCGGGTTCGGCAGGCAGGAAGGCTTTCAGCCGGGATTTATCGTCGTCTACCAGGGCGGCGGTTGCCTCCCAGGGTTCATTCATCACTATTGGAGGTTTTAGCGTAATGGTACCCATTTGTAATGTGCTGTTCCCGGAAATATTATGGCCATTGTTGGATATGAACCGGATGTAGTAATCGTTACCGACCTTTAGCGGGGGATCGTTGTAGTTGCCGGACACTTCAATACCGGGCATGGACGGGGATGCGCTGACTTTGACCACAAATTCCATATACCCCACAAATATGGTGGAACTTCCCGTATTGGTTACTACGACATTGATGTCGCAGCCGCCGTTTGCCTTCGGCTCCGGCTCGGCCAGTTGCGCCAGGATTTCATCGCCCGGCTCCGACGAAGGAGCGTCCGGGGTTGCCACGGTAAGCGCCTGGGGGTAGTTGCGATCCAGGTCGCACGCGGCGCCGGTCGCCGGGTCATACACCGCATCGGTGATTTTGAGTTGAATGATTTCATCGGGATAAGCGTTCACCGCGATGATGAACAAGTCGGCGTAGGCGCAACGGTCTCCCCCGGTGCAGGAGCCTTGCGTGAAGTGGATTTTGTCGCCCCCGCAATCTTCCTGCGCCAGGTTATCCTGGAAATCAATGGCGGCGGCATAAGGCTCGACGGAGAAAATGGCCAGGTTCGTGTTGTTGTCGCTCGTATCGCCCCAATTCATCCCCGGGCCATTGACATAACAATTTTCGGTGACAGGTATATCGATCCTGGAATAGAGCGGGGCCGTGCCATCGACAAGCAGGCTTACGGCGACTGCCACGGCATCGTAGTCCAGGTAAAAATCGAGATCGTCCAGGAGGCTGGTAGTCCTGTATTTCAGCCGCACTTTGTAAAATATTTGCCTGAAATTATCGCCTCCGCCACAGGCATCGTCAACGGAGCAGTCGGTGCTGACATTGGAGTGGATCAGTTCAATTTCAGCGCTCAGGCTGCTGCAGTCAATGTCGTCGGCGCAGTTGGGCTCCTGGCCATAAACCACCAGCGAGATAAACACGAATACCGGCAGGATGATCCATCTAAAAAGGCGTGGGGGGGGGCAGCCGGGGGCGCCGGAAGAGAATCGAAATGCATCATTTTTTCTCATGGTGAAAAAGGTTTGCGGTTTAAAGATCGGTTGATGAGAAATAAATCCCGTACCGGCGTCGCGGCCGGCGCAGGGCAAATTGCGCGGGAACAAAGATGGCAGAAAGCCGGCGCGAGAGGGTTTGCCGGCGGCTTTTAAACCGGGTTTGAAACGGAGGGATCAGCGTGGCGGGGAACGGGGTGGGGATTACCAGGAAAATCGCAGGGTGTCGGAATCGTCGGGAAGCAGCCGGTTGAGGAAAAACGTCATGGTGTCGCGGTAAAAAAAGAGCGTTGGTTTAAAAGCCGGAAACAAAGATAGAAAAATCAACGATACCTGAATCGTTTAAGCAACTCAAATTGCTGGGTGTCTGCTTTAAGGCAAACCACTATGTCCAAACCCCGGCCTACGCCCCGCCCAACTCCACAAACTGTTTGTGTGTCAGTATATCTTTCAGCGGCAGTTGATCCGGCCGGATTTTTCCGTCGAACCGGAATTCCGCGCCCTGGCGCAGCACCACCAGGTCGAGCAGGGCGCTGGCCTTGGTGTTGGTTTCCAGCGGCAGGAAGGCCATCGCGGCTTCGATAAACAACAGGGTACCGAGCGGGCGAATGGCGTCGCCGCCGTAAACGTTGCGGAAATCTTTGTTGAAGGATTCGGTGATACCGGCGCCGAATTCGGCGAGTCTTTTTACTGCCTCACTGGGTTTGTTTTTTGATTTGCGGACAAACTCCGCCATGTCGCGGCCCGCTTTCCAGGCGCCGTCGGTGATCTCGGCTTCCATAAAAAACAGGCTGCGAAAATGCGGCTCCGTTTTGCGGCTCCGCAGGTTATCAATAACCGAACCCAAAAACTGATCGACCCGGTCGGCGTGGTAGGTATCAGCCAGACCTGCCAGTTCGGGTATCGCATTCAGGCGCTCAAAGGCCGCCTGGAGTTTGTTTCTCAGGCTATTCCGGGTAGCAGAGTTGTTCAGCATCAGGATTTGATCGTCCCGGTCGGGCCAGTTCCAGAATACGTCGGAATTGTCCTGCACGAGTTTGCCCGATTTTACGCTGAAAGCCGTACTGGGCGGAATGGCCGACCAGGCCAGCAGTACCGAGGCGGGTATCAGGTTTTTATAATTGGCGGGGTCCTGGAAGAAGTAGTAGGGCACCAGTTGTTTCAGGCGGGTTTGCAGGTTTTTCGACATGTCCATATAGGCCTGCGCCTTTTTATCGTCGGGCGCCAGCGTCCAGGCGGAAGCGACTGCTGAAGGCAGGGTCAGTTCCATGCTGAGCAAGGCATGACCGAGAATACCGGCGCCATTGGGTTCGAGGCGTTCGACTTCCTGTTCCAGGTCGGCGATCCAGCTGTCCAGTCCGGCCGCGGTCTCGTTTGGCCCGCCAGGCAGAAACGCCATGGGGAGGTAGGCGTCCATATAAGGTTTTAACTGGTACAGCAAGTCGCGCGTTTTCATATTCTGGCGGTATTGCCGGAAAGAGTAGGCATACGACAGGGCGCGCGGGTCGTGTACCTGTACTTTGTTGGTATTCACCCGGAAATGTCCGCCAACGGACAACGCGCTGACCTGTTTGTTTTTCTTCGCCACGATGTCTTCGGCAGTCAGGTCGTATAAAAAGACGCGTCCGTCCGATTCGTCGATGGCGTCTATTTTGGCCAGGCATTGGTTCAGGTGGGTGCTGCTGCCTTTGAAGAAAGGCAGGTTGAGGGTGACGTGGCTTTGTTGGCGGATGCCGTGGGTGAGCGAGGCCGCGTGCAGGGTGACGCCTTTTTGTTTTTTCGCCAGGATTTTGTCGAACTGGCCCAGCAGCGCCTGCCGGATCAGTGGGCCGACGTTGCCCTTGCCGGAATCGAATGTCAGGTCGATCAGGGCGTCGCTCGTGGTATTTTTCTGGAAGGCTGCATTAAAGCCGAATGCGTACTGGCGGTTGAGCGCGCGTTTGGCTTTTTCGTAAAATTCGCCCCTTTTGGAAACGAGCGTGTGAATGGTTTGCCGGATTTCTTCGATGCGGGAAAGTTTCAGTTTGTCATCGAGAAAGTTCTCCAGTTTTACTTTCAGCCACTCGTCGAGTTCCTCGAAATCGGTTTCGTTGATAACCTTTTCTATTTTTTCCAGGTTCAGGCGTTTGTTGATGCTGTCCTGCAGTTTGACGAGGGTTTTCATCAATGTTCCGCCATCGAGCACGGCAGCCACTTTTTTCGACATGTCGCGCACTTTTTCAAATACTTCCGAATTGGCCAGCAGTTCCAGCACGTATTCGTCGGGCAGGAGGGCCAGCAGAAATTGCCCTTCCGGCGTTTGGAAGAACTTTACGTCGGCAATTTTTTCCTGGATAAAAGCGCTGGCGCTTTCATGGTCGGCGTTTTTGATCTTGTTGTTGAGCGCGACGATTTTTTTAAGATTGGTTTTTTTATCCAGTTGTTTCCAGATAAAAGTGGCTACCTGGTGGTCCAGTTCATTCCATTTGACCAGCAGTTCCTTCAGGGTTTTTTTGGCCAGATCGAAGGCTTGTTCGGGGTCGACGCCGGTGGTTTCGTGCACGAATTTTTTGAAATATTTGGAACTCAGCCCGGCGAGCATTTCGCTCAGGTCCTGGTTTGGGTTGGTCCAATGGTCGATCACCTCCAGGTCTTTCAGGATTTGCGACCCGTGGGTGCCGAACACGGCTTTGACGAAGTCGTCGAATTGTTCGGGCAGAAAATCCTCGACGTTGCCCTCGACGCCGGCCTGCGCGTCGGCGGCGAAATTCCAGCCCCTGCGGCGTTGTTTGAACAGGCGGATGCGGATTTTTTTGTCCGTTTTTTTGTCCGAATCGCGGCTCACCACCACGGCAAAGCGCCCGCCGGCCTGGAAACTCAGGGCCGCTTTGGCGCCCAATTGCAGCCGCAGGCCGATGTCGCCGGAGAGTCCGGCGGCTCTTGCTTCTTTCACCCAGTTGAAATCGTAGCCAAATTGCACCTCGGCGCCTACTTTGATGGCGCTGTCCACTTCCGCGATGATCCAGGTGCCGGGCGGTATGGCTTCCGGCGAGTCGATTTGCAGGGGCAGCAGCCAGCTGTCCACGGTTTCGGCCACGGCGGTGGCGGCGCCGGTGGTTTTGGGCAGGCGGCGGATAACGGCCATCAGGCCTTCGCTTTTGGCGTCGAGGCCGGCGCTGGCCGAGCCGCCGCCAAAGATGACGCCGCCTTTTCCGGCAGCCCGCAGGTCGTAACCCCAGCGCAGCATAATGTAGTTGGATTTGGGGTCGGGCGGCAGGTGCAGGCCGGGAGAAATGTCGTCGCCCAGTTCAATGGCGCGCAGCATCCGGCGCGGGTCGGGATATACGCCGAGGCCGGAAAAGGCGCCGCCACTGGCGCTGAAACTGGCCTGGCTGTCGCCCTTGCCGAAGATCAGGTCTTTATCGCCCGCCGAGGCCTTGGCCGATATGACGCCGAGCGAGATCTCCCGGTCGGGAAACGGCTCGTCGCGGATCAGGGCAAGGGTGACGTCGGGAGTATTGTTTACGGTAAAACTGACGCCCGGACTCGATTTGCTGCCCAGGAACGGCTTGTTATTGGAAAATAAAATGGAAACGCCTTCATTGGTTTGCTGAACTTCTGCCATGATTAGTTAAGCCGGTTTGTGGTGAAAGATGGTATTTTCCCGCTTCGGGAGCGGAAGGGTGATGCGGAAGGTAAAATTGCGCGCTCAAAAGTCACTATTATCTGAGAGTATTGCAACAACCATTCCACAAAATAATACCATATTTTACCTACTCGCTGCGCAAACTTTTTACCGGATTGGAGGCCGCCGCTTTCAAGGCGTGGTATCCGGTGGTCAGCAAAGTCAGGATAACCACCAGGAGAAACGCCGCGGCAAACAATCCAACATTCATGTCGGTGTGATAAGCAAAGGTTTCCAGCCATTTTTTCATAAAAAACCAGGCGACCAGAAAGGCCGGGATCGTGGCAATGGCTACCAGCAAAATAAAATTGCGGGTCAGTAAAAAGACAATGTCGCCCGTTGCCGCGCCGAGCACGCGCCGGACGCCGATTTCCTTGGTTCGTTGTTCGGCGGTGAAGGAGGCCAGACCCAGTAAACCCAGGCAGGCGACGATGATCATCAGTACGCTGAACAGGGTGAAAATACGAGCCCGGATCTGATCGGCGCGGTAGAGTTCCATGAAGGATGCATCTACAAAATCAAACTCGAAAGGTGTGTTTGGAAAGACCTCCTGCCAGGTTTTTTCCACGAAGGCGATGGTTTCGTTCAGTTCCTCCGGGTTTTGCGGATTGATCCGCGCGTGTACGACCGCGTTGTTGTTTTGCAGATAAAACAACAAAGGCGCGATCGGTTCGTACAGCGAACGCTGGTGAAAATCTTTCACCACGCCTACCACCCGCACAACGGGCAAAGTGTCGTTGGTGCCGAACTGGAACCTGCGCCCGATGGGGTCTTTCCAGCCAAAACGTTTCACCATGGCTTCATTCACGAGCACGGCTTCGGCGGTATCGGTTTTAAAATCGCGGCTGAAGTTCCGGCCTGCTATAAATTTGGCCCCCAACGTCGGGAAATACTCGTAATCGACGCCGAACAGGTCGATGCCGTATTGTTCCATTACGCCGGAGGAGTTTTCGGCGTTCATCAGGTTTTTACCAAAACCCTGACCGGGCGTTGTGGTGCAAGTGCCGATGCCGGTGATTTTGGGGTTTTGCAGCAATTTTTCCCGGATTATATTATATTTCTCCCGCGCGGGCCGGCTTTCCAGGGTAAATGTCAGAACGTTCTCTTTATTGAAACCCAGGTCTTTTACCCGCAGAAAGCGCATCTGGTCGTAAATGATCCCTGTTCCGATGAGCATAAAAATCGTGATGGCAAACTGCACGATCACCAACGCTTTGCGCAACAACGGATTGCCTGAACCCCTGGCCAGCGATCCTTTCAGCACCTTTATCGGCTCGAAACCAGACAAATAGAACGCCGGATAACTGCCTCCTGCAACGCCGGCCAGCAACACGATGAACAGTGCGCCGGACAAAACCGGCGGGCTGAAAAACAGCTCGCGACCCAACGACAAGCCAAAGGCTTTATTAAACGCCGGCAACAACAAAACAGCCAGTATAAAACTGAGCATAAGCGCCGTTAGCGTAAACAATACCGATTCCGAAATGAATTGCGCCACCAATTGCCGGCGCTCCGACCCCAATACTTTACGTACCCCTACCTCCATTGCCCGCCGCGTAGCCCGCGCCGTGGACAAGTTCATGTAATTGATACAGGCAATCAGCAGCATGAACAACGCTACCGCCCCGAAAATGTACAAGAAACCGGCCTCACCCGAAGGTTCGGCTTCTCCTTCAAAACTGGAATCGAGGTGGATACTTTTCAGCGGCAGCAACTCGTATTTGACCTTTACGTCGAACTGGTCGAAAATGACCGCCACGTATTTTTGGATCACTTCGGGCAGTTTGGCGGCAAAGGCGTCGGGGTCGGCGCCGTCCTTCAACAGAATGTAGCTGTAAATACCGAAGCTGCCCCAACTGTTGGGTGTGGGGCGCATCAGATTGGTGTCGCTGTTGGCCGAGATCATGGCATCGGCGATCAGGTGCGAATATTTCGGCATGTCGCGGTACACGCCGGTCACTTTGTATTCCCGCCCGGAAGGGGTTTTCAGCGCTTCGCCGACGGGGTTTTGGTCGCCGAAAATCCGTTTGGCCACCGATTCGTTCAGGGCAATGGAATTTGGCTCGCGCAGGGCGGTTTTGCCCTCGCCGCGGACAAAATCGAAACTGAATACGTCGCAAACGGTAGAGTCGGCCAGGTACACTTTTTCTTCGAAGAAAAACCGGTCTTTGTATTCCAGGCGGGTGCGGCCGTTGGGGATAAAGCGGGCATATTCTTCCACTTCCGGAAAATCCTGCTTCAATTGTGGCGCCAGCGGCGTTTGGGTGACTGCCCAGCGGAAATGGTTGTCGGGCTCGGTAATATCGGAAGAAATGCGGTAGATGCGGTCCGCTTTTTCATGGTAGGCATCGAAGCGGGTTTCTTCCGTGAGATACAACAGGATAAATAGCGTGGCAGTGATCCCGATGGTGAGTCCGAGGACATTCAGGATGGTGTACCCCGGTTGCAGGCGAAAATTGCGGAGGGCAATTTTAATGAAATTCTGGATCATGGCAGTGGTGGTGAATGGGTTTATGAGGGTTTAGAAGGTTTAGAGGGTTTGGAAGGTTTAGGGGGGGTAGAGTCAGGGCGCTATGTCATTTTATTTCGTCGTAGTGTTGAGGCCAGGGTCATTCACTGCGCAGGGATTTGACCGGGTTGGATAAGGCGGCCCTGACGCTCTGGAAACTGACCGTGATAAAGGCTATGGCAATAGAAAGGCTACCGGCCAGGACAAAAATCCACCAGGACAGCTCGATGCGATAAGGAAAATCGCTCAGCCACCGGCGGGTAGCCCACCAGGCAACCGGTGCGGCAATGGCTATACCGAGCAGTACCAGTTTTAAAAAATCCCGTGACAAGAGTCTTACTACATCGCCTGCCGTGGCGCCGAGCACTTTCCGGATGCCGATTTCTTTTACCCGCCTTTCTGCTGAAAAGGTAGCCAACCCGAACAGACCGAGGCATGAAATAAATACGGCCAGGATGGCAAACCAGGCGGCGATACGACCGACGATATGTTCGCTTTTATACAATTCGTCGTAGGCTGAATCAG
>JAKLJF010001220.1 GCA_023151335.1 Thermoanaerobaculia bacterium
AAGTTGCCCAATGTATCCAGATCCCACAGGTTGTTGCCCGGGAAGTTTTGCAAAGAACCGCCTACCTGGTGCATGGCGATCGTCTGGCTGGTTTGCGGGTCGATCACCTGGATCATCGCGCTGATCTTAGCAATTTGCGAGCAGTTGTCTTCGATAATGATGTCCGGAAGGTTGGTCGTGGCGCAGCACGTGAACGGATCGGTGCCCACCGTGGTTTCAGCCGGGCAGGTCATGGCCGGGCCGGAATCGTCCAGCACTTTAATGATCTGGTTGTGTTCGATGTCTTCACCTGTGCACCAGTCGATGACCGTCCATTTACGGCGGATTTTGTAGGTGCCGTCGCATACTTCGATCACGGCGTCGTCATACGTCCAGTTGATCGAGCAGCCGTTGGGCTCGTCGAATACGTACGGGTACCCTTGCAGGCCAAGACCTTCCAGAGTATTGGGCCAGGGATAGGAAGAGTTGCATTCGAGCGCCGGAGCGTCGATGTCGTCATAGTTCGGCGGAAGCACAAC
>JAKLJF010001221.1 GCA_023151335.1 Thermoanaerobaculia bacterium
CCGAATGCTCGATCTCTTTGGTTCCACGTGGAACATTATGCGGGAACATATTTCCGGCTACGCTTTTACCGACGACCAAACCAGGGATGCCATGCGCACCGTGTTTCGCGATAAAAAATACATTTTAGATCCGCATGGCGCGGTGGGCTACCTGGCCTGTAAAGCGTATCAAAAAGAAAGGCCCGACGCTAACGGTATAATTTTAGAAACGGCTCATCCGGCAAAATTCCTGGAAGATGTTGAAGCGATACTTGGTCAGCCCATTGCAATACCCAAGGCATTGTCGGACATCAGCGAAAAGGAAAAAAGAGCCATCCGCATGAATAAAGATTACGCGGCATTTAGAAGTTTGCTAAATGATCTTGAGTAGAAGTATTTTTTAGACTTTCCAGGTTTTTAATACCTGGAAAGTCTGCTCAATCATTCAACCCTGTTTTTCACGAGCGCCTCGTCGAAGCTTAAAAAACACTAAATAACAATATATTTACAAATTATCAAAAAAAGATCAACCCGCATTG
>JAKLJF010001222.1 GCA_023151335.1 Thermoanaerobaculia bacterium
TCGTGCAGGTAATCCACGCCGGAGTCGAGTACTGCCACGATTATCGTTTGACTTTTTTTGCCTTTGGCTTTCAGTGCGGCCAGGGCTTCATTGGCGCTGGTGCCCTGTACGCCGTTTTTGGCATTGTCGAGCGTAAACCAGTTTTCCGGCGCTTTCGTTTGAGCGGAGAGAAACAATCCGGGCAGGCAGAAAAGCAGGACTGCCACACGTTGTTTGAAATTCATGTTCTGCGAAAATTTAATTTTAAATGAAAAAAGGGCTTGCTTTTCAGCAAAGCTTGTAGAAAACGGCAAAATTACCGTTTTGGTTGTCTGCAACGGGTAGTTTAGACGAACAAATGACAGGAAAGGTTGGATTACGGATTACGGATTGCGGATTGCGGATTGTCCCGAGGCCTCGGGACGGATTGCGGATTATTTGTTCAACTTTTTCAATTCCCGTTCGAACATGGTTTCCAGTTGGCCGGCCACGAGGTTTTTGGCCACGATGATGCGGTCTTTGTTCAGGACGTTCAG
>JAKLJF010001223.1 GCA_023151335.1 Thermoanaerobaculia bacterium
CCACTTCAAACAACTCGACAGCACCGAAAAAGGCGCCTACCTGCTGGTATTCGACCAGTTTGAAGAGTTTTTCTCCTACCCGCCCGAGCAGCAACGCGCCTTCCGCGACCAACTGGCCGACCTGCTCAGCGGCGAACTGCCCGAAGATCTGCGCGAAGCCGCCCGCGCCCTCGACCGCCAACAACGCCGCCTGCTCACCGCCCCCATGGATATCCGGGTGCTCTTCGCCATCCGATCCGACCGCCTGCACGAACTCGACCGCCTCAAAGACCGCCTGCCTGCCATCCTCCACAAACGCTACGAACTCAAAGCGCTCAGCCGCGAGCAGGCGCGGGAAGCGATCATCGGCCCGGCAGCCTTGGGTTCAACCCCACCCCCAACCCCTCCCCCGGGGGGGAGGGGAGTTCGCCCTCACTCCGCCACTGGGGCTCAAAAGTACATCGGGACCGAGCCCCCCTCCCCCCCGGGGGTGGGGTCGGGGGTGGGGTTTGTATCCCCCCCGTTTGAATATC
>JAKLJF010001224.1 GCA_023151335.1 Thermoanaerobaculia bacterium
TTTTACATTAAAACTATCAATTACGATGAAAAACTATTCAATTCTGTTCCTGCTTAGTATTTTACTTCTGTCCGTACTTTCCTGCATGGCGCCGGCCACCGAAAAGGCGTCCGCTGCCGACTTGGCTCAAATAAAAACCGACATCCAGGCCATGGAAGACGCTTATGCCGCGGGATTAAAAGCAAAAGATGCCGATGCCCTCAGGTCCTATTATGCCGATGACGCCATAGATTTGCCCAATAACGAACCCATTGTCTCCGGTAGAGCAGCCATCCTGGCGCGGCTAAAAGATCAAATGACAAAGGATACCAGCGGAACAACCATGGTATTTGAAGTGCTCGAAATCATACCGGCCGGGGATAAGATCATCGAAATCGGGAAAAGCATCGCTACGGACAAAGCCGGCAAGGCAAGCACCGGTAAATACCTGTGCATTTTTGAAAAACGGGATGGAAAGTATGCGTGTATCCGGGGTATTTGGAATAATGACGCGCCTGATAAAGAATAAT
>JAKLJF010001225.1 GCA_023151335.1 Thermoanaerobaculia bacterium
CCATCCAGAGTACATACAATGACAAAAGGTTATTTACTCCTGGCAAGACGCAAGCCCAGGGAGTCGCAGCCGCTATAGGGGTAGGTACTGTCCCGATCCGACGGCCGAAGGCGACCGGTGTAGTTGAACCAGCTCCCGCCTCGTCCGACACGCTCACTGCCCTTCTTAGGGCCCGTTGGGTTGGTCTGTGATTTTGAACTGTAACTCCCATACCAGTCCCAGCACCACTCCCATACGTTGCCGCTCATGTCATATATACCAAGTTCGTTTTGTTGTTTCTGGCCGACAGGGTGGGTTTTACTCTTTGAGTTGTCACCATACCATGCAACATCCCCGGCATTGTTGCTGCCCGAGTATTTGTAGCTTCTGCTCAGATTTCCTCCCTTGGCGGCATACTCCCACTCCGCCTCTGTTGGCAGGCGGTAGCCATCGGCATTCATGTTCATGGTTATGTTGTCCCAACTGCCGCTGTAAACCTTCTGAAGTCCTTCCTTTTCACTCAGTTTAT
>JAKLJF010001226.1 GCA_023151335.1 Thermoanaerobaculia bacterium
ACGTTCATCGACAACACGGCGCCCGTCATCACTTGTCCGGCGGACAAACAACTCAACTGCGGCGAATCCACGGCTCCCGCGAACACGGGTTCCGCCACGGCGACGGACAACTGCGGCGGCACGCCGGTGATTACCTACACCGACGAAGCCATCGCGGCCAACTGCACGGGCAAAGCCGGGGTAAAACGCACCTGGAAAGCCACCGATGCCTGCGACAACACGGCCACCTGCGTGCAGACGATCACGTTCATCGACAACACGGCCCCCGTCATCACTTGTCCCACCGACAAACAACTGGCCTGCGGTGAATCCACGGCTCCTGCGAACACGGGCTCGGCCACGGCGACGGACAACTGCGGCGGCACGCCGGTGATTACCTACACCGACGAAGCCATCGCGGCCAACTGCACGGGTAAAGCCGGGGTGAAACGCACCTGGAAAGCCACCGACGCCTGCGACAACACGGCCACCTGCGTGCAGACGATCACGTTCATCGACAACACGGC
>JAKLJF010001227.1 GCA_023151335.1 Thermoanaerobaculia bacterium
TTTTTTTGCCGCCCTGTTTCTCGCCGGATTTAGCCTGACTGCCGGCGCCCAGTTGCGTTACCAGATCGGTTTTACAGCCGGCACCAATTACGCCTCGCTTCGTTCCGATCTGTTCACCACCTCGTCGGGACGGCTGGCGCCGGTGATCGGTTGTTCTTTTGTGGTGGGGCTGAACGATTTCTTTGAGCTCAACCAGGAAGTGGTGTTCACCTTGCGGGGCGCACGCGCGCGGGCCGTATTTTTTCTTCCGGAAGAGAAACCTTCGGAGCACACATACGCCTATTTTTATAATACGTTTGAGACCGCGTTGTTTGCCGGTATTCAGCCCGGCCGGCACGTCCCGCTGCGTTTGCAGGCGGGCGCTTATTTCGGCGCCAATTTTCATACGCTCGACCGCTCCCAGCGCGAGCTGATGGTGGGCGATTACGACAACATCAACAACGCCATCCGGGCCCCGGATCTCAACGACGCTTTCGCCGGCATCGACTTTGGTCCGGCTGTTGGCA
>JAKLJF010000122.1:0-2368 GCA_023151335.1 Thermoanaerobaculia bacterium
CAACCGGCTGCCAGAAGGGACAAACTCCATAAAATGGCGGACGCGTTTTCGGTTAAAAACTCCATCATATTTTACGTGTTGGTTCAGGGATACAACACGAGGCGGGGAGAAGTGTTTTACTATGCCATTGGGCTCGCAGGGTTTTCCCCGGATTTTCCAGCCTGTTTTGCCGGTATCCCGGGGCTAAAAGATATAATTGCCCGTAACTTGCCCTTTTTTTGAATTGATCCGATCCAGCATGAAAGCGTCCCGTCTTGCCACCTACCGTCATGATCTGAAACAGGAGCTCGGCCACATCCTCGACTGGTGGTCCAAATACGCGCCCGATCCGGAACACGGCGGTTTTTATGGCCGGATTGATAACCTCAATCAACCGGATGCTGCCGCGCCCCGTGGCGTGGTGCTCAACAGCCGTATCCTCTGGACCTTCGCCGCCGCCACGCGCACGCAGCTCGATGAGGGCCGGCTGACCATGGCCGCTTACAGTTTCGATTATCTCCAAAAACACTTTATCGATCCTGAATACGGCGGCGTCTATTGGTCGGTAGGGCCCGACGGCCGCCCGCTGAACACCCGGAAACAGATATACGGCCTCGCATTTGCCCTGTACGGCTTCGCCGAATATTACCGTGCCGGCGGGCCAAAAACGGCCCTGGATGAAGCCATAGCCCTGTTTCACTGGATCGAAAAATACAGCTTCGACAACGTGCGCGGCGGTTATCTCGAAGCCTTTGCCCGCGACGGCGCCCCCCTCGCCGAGCCCCGGCTTTCGGCCCGCGACCGCAATGATCCCAAAACCATGAACACTCATCTGCACGTCCTCGAAGCCTACACCAACCTGTACCGCGTGTGGCAGGACCCCCACCTGGCGCAGCAACTCAGGCGTCTGATCCAGGTATTTTGGGACTATATCGTGAACCCCCTTTCCGGGCACCTGTGCCTGTTTTTCGATACCGGCTGGGCGCCTCAATCCGACGTCATTTCTTATGGCCACGACATCGAGGCGGCCTGGCTGCTGCCCGAAGCGGCGGAAGTGCTGGGCGACAGCGCGCTGATACAAAAATGTCGCGATCTCGCTGTCATCATGGCCATAGCCGCGGCCCGCGGGCTCGACGAAACCGACGGCGGCCTCTGGTTTGAAAACCATATTTATGAAAAACACTGGTGGGTGCAGGCCGAAGCCATGGTCGGATTCCTGAACGCCTGGCAAATCAGCGGCGAAGAACATTTTTTGGAAAAATCGCTGAGTTGCTGGCATTTTACCCAAAAACACCTGCTCGACCGCGCCAATGGAGAATGGTATTGGGGGGTGGATGCCAAACACCATGTTATGCCCGGGGAAGACAAAGCCGGATTCTGGAAATGCCCCTATCACAACAGCCGGGCTTGTATGGAGGTCATGGAGCGTTTACATTGAGTGATTGAGTGATTGAGTGATTGAGTGATTATACATACGTCGCCTACGGCGTCGTTCCGACAATTCATGTCACCTGCCTCATGCCTAGGCTGATGACCTCTTCGCTGGTGCCGCGTTGGAAATTGCAGGTAATTTTGGCACAGATTGAACACCCTCAATCAAAGGATGTTACGACGCCGTAGGCGGATTATGAAATAATCACTCAATCACTCAATCACTCAATCACTCAATGATGACCTCTACAAACTCCTTGTCCGCCCGCCGTCCACGGGCAGATTGATTCCGTTGATGTATGCGGCGGCGGGGCTGGCCAGAAAAGCCACGGCGGCGGCCACTTCGGAGGGGTCGGCAAAACGGCGCAGGGGCACCTGGTTTATAAACTGCTGCTCCATTTCAGCCAAGGGGGTATTGGTAGAGGCTGCGCGTTTTTCAATGATTTCCTGTAACCTGCCCGTGCTGGTGTAACCCGGCAGTACATTATTGACCGTGATGCCGAAACGTCCGGTTTCGTTGGCCCAGGTTTTGGCCCAGGCGGCCACGGCCCAGCGGGTGGTATTGGATACGCCCAAATTGTCGATGGGTTCTTTTACCGAGGTGCTGATGATGTTGACGATACGCCCGTAGCCGGCTGTTTTCATACCCGGTAAAACTGCCTGCGCGAGCAATTGATTGCAAATAAGGTGGTTATGATAGGCTTTTAAAAAATTTTCCGGCGTGGCCTCCGTAATGGGCCCACCAGGCGGCCCCCCTGTATTGTTGATGAGGATATGAATGGGGCGACTGCGCAACAATTCCGATACTTTTGCCAGCACAATCAGACTGTCGTCGAAGTCGGCAACCAGATAGCCATGCTGCTGTCCGAGGGAAGTATCCAGTCCGGCCACGGCTTGTTGCAGGGTGCTTTCGGTCCGGGCTGCCACGGTAACGTTGGCGCCTAAAGCGGCAAGCTCC
>JAKLJF010000122.1:2377-10498 GCA_023151335.1 Thermoanaerobaculia bacterium
AGTCCGGCCACGGCTTGTTGCAGGGTGCTTTCGGTCCGGGCTGCCACGGTAACGTTGGCGCCTAAAGCGGCAAGCTCCACGGCTACCGCGCGTCCGATCCCGGCGCTGGCGCCACCGACGAGTGCGTTTTTTCCGAGCAGAGAGATGTTCATATATGTTGAAATGTAGGGCAAAGATGATAAAATTGAACTCGAGGCTGTATCATAAGTAAATGCGAAAATTTGAACACAAAATTATTTTAACACATAGGCACATAGACCACATAGTATTCGCTCTATGTGCCCTATGTGTCTATGTGTTAAAATAAAAATCTGTCATGTTTTTCAAAAAGCGACTTATGATACAGCCTTGGGTAAAAGAAAAAAATTACACCTATGGCTTTATCCTGTCAGAAACACCTTTTTTCACTCGACCCCGGCGTACATTACCTGAACGGCGCCGCTTACTCGCCTGCTTTGACCGCGGCGGTGGACCGGGGACTGGAAGGCCTCCGGCTGAAAGCGGAAACACCTTTTTTAATTACGCCGCGGCACCATTTCGACACTGCCGGCCGGGTGCGGCAATTGTTTTCCGATCTGGTGAACGCGGCAGACGCCGACAGGATTGCCCTGATCCCCGCGGTTTCTTACGGCATGGCTGTTGTGGCGCAGAACCTGCACCGCCTGCCCGGTATTGCGGCAAAGAACCGGATCGTGCTCATCGGCGAAGAATTCCCCAATAATGTATACGCGTTCGAACGGGCCGGCGCGGTGCTGGGACTGACGGCACATACGGTGGAAAAACCGGCGACCTATGAAAACCGGGGCGCCGCATGGAACGAGCGCCTGCTGGAAGCCATTACGCCGGAAACAGCCCTGGTAGTGGCTTCGGCCGTACACTGGATTTACGGCGTACTGTTCGATCTGGAGGCCATCGGCAGGCGTTGCCGGGAGGTGGGGGCGTTGCTGGTGGTGGACGCCACCCAGTCCGTTGGCGCCATGCCCTTCGATGTGCAGGCGGTGCGGCCCGACGCCCTGATCTGCGCTGCCTACAAATGGCTGCTGGGGCCCTACGGCAGCGGCGCCGCGTATTTCGGTCCTTTTTTCGACGAGGGCGTGCCAGTGGAGGAAAGCTGGATGAACCGGGCGGAAAGCGACCAGTTTGCCCGGCTTACCCGCTACGAACGCGCATACCGGCCCAAAGCCCAGCGCTATAACGCCGGAGAGTTCTCGCAATTCGATCATCTGCCCATGCTGGAAGTATCCCTCCGGCAACTGATTACCTGGGGAGCCGCATCTATCCAGACCTATTGCCGGCAGCTCTGCGAAACCGCCGTGCCGGAATGGCAGGCTTTGGGTTGCCGGCTGGATGAACCATCGCAGCGAGCAGCGCACCTGTTTGGCTTGAGCCTGCCGGAACATGCCGATACCCAAAAATTTATCGGCCTGCTGGCCGAACGTAAAGTATTTGTTTCCCTGCGCGGCGGCGCTGTGCGGGTTTCGCCGAATGTATATAATGATACGGCGGATGTAGAGGCTTTTACCGACGCCTTAAGCGAAATCATAAATTTGGGATAGGTGTTAAATTTCCATGTTTTGCCCAATAAAATTCCGAATTAAATGATGACCAAAGTCATTGCTGAAAATGATAATGCCTTTTCATTTCCACCATGAAATTACTTGATGGCATATTCGTGGCAAACAATATTTTTTCAAAATTCTTTTGGGTTAAACATTTTGCTATCAAAATAAAATGCCCTTTTTTTGCCGCATCCGGAAAAGGAATGTTATCATGGGCAAATCGATCAGTATCCGGCGCGGCTTTGACATCAAATTGAAAGGCGCCGCCGAAAAATCCGTCTCCGAATTACCAATTTCAGATATTATCGCTGTGAAACCGGCTGACTTTCCGGCGGTCACACCAAAGCTTTTGGTGGAACCGGGTGCGGAAGTGCTGGCGGGGCAGTCGCTTTTTTTCGATAAAAACCGGCCTAACCTGCACTTTCCTTCTCCCGTCAGCGGCGAAGTGACAGAGATAGTACGGGGAGAAAAACGGCGTATACTCGAAGTTCGGATATTACCCGACCGTCAAACGCGGTATGTGGAATTTCCGAAAAGCGATCCGGCCCGGCTGAGCCGTGCAGACATACTCCAG
The DNA here is from genome assembly GCA_023151335.1 of Thermoanaerobaculia bacterium. Lineage (GTDB taxonomy): Bacteria > Bacteroidota > Bacteroidia > Chitinophagales > Saprospiraceae > M3007. The sequence goes on from JAKLJF010000122.1 coordinate 4,511, forward strand.
CGCCTGCTGGACAGCGGTTGCTGGAATTATATCCGCCAGCGCCCCTATTCCCTGATCGCCGATCCGACAGACATTCCCAAAGCCATTTTTGTTTCCTGCTTCGATTCGGCGCCCCTGGCCCCCGATATGCGTTTTGTGATCGCCCCCGAAAAAGAAAACTTTCTGGCGGGCTTACGGGCCCTGCAGACGCTGGCGCATGGTCATCTGCATCTTTGCGTACACGAAAAATCGGAAAAAAGTATATCCGAAAGCGACCTGAGCGGCATTGCCACGGATAATACGCATCGCTTCAACGGCCCCCACCCCTCGGGCAACGTGGGCATTCAGATACACCATATTACTCCCATTCAAAAAGGCGAAGTCGTTTGGTACGTGCATCCGCAGGATGTAGCCATTATCGGCCGACTGTTCCTGGAAGGGCGCTACCGGGCCGACCGCCTGATCGCCCTCACCGGCAGCTGTGTGGCGCATCCGCAATATTACCGCGCGATGACCGGTCAGCGGATGAGCGACCTCACCGGTGGCCGCCTGACGTCAAATCACAACCGGATCATTCAGGGGAATGTGCTGACCGGCCAAAAATCTTCCGGGGAAGATTTTCTGTCGTTTTATACCAATCAGATCACGGTTATCCCGGAAGGCGATCATCCCGAGTTTTTCGGCTGGCTGCGGCCCGGCTTCAAGAAACTGAGCCTGTCGCGCACCTTTTTTTCCTGGGTACTGCCCGACCGGGTGTACAACCTCGACACCAATACCCACGGCGAAGAGCGCGCGTTTGTGATGACCGGACAATATGACAAGGTATTGCCGATGAATATAATGCCGGTGTTTCTGCTCAAAGCCATTCTGGCCCGCGACATCGAACGGATGGAACAACTCGGCATCTACGAAGTATCGGAAGAAGATTTTGCCCTTTGCGAGTTCGTTTGCACCTCAAAAATTGACGTGCAGAAGATCATCGCGGAAGGGCTGGAGTATATTCGGAAAGAGGGTTGAACCCTTTGCCCAGTGCCTACTTGAATATTTTCCAATCTACTCAATTTGAATCTTTTGCTTACTTAAATTTCCAAAACAAATGAAGAAGAATAAAATAGAAGATCATGAATGGTCGAGAAAAAACGATTTTCTCAAAAATTTATATGATGAAAAGTTGCGACACAAAGAACATAGACATTTATTTGTTAAGCAGAAAATGTTATATATTGCAAGTTTATTTGGACTCGGCTTAATAAAAATCAAAATCCAAGAAACAACAATAGAAACCACCTTATTGTTATATCTTGTTCCTGTTGTTGCAATGGCTTATGATGTATATATTTTGGCGGAAGATTATAAAGTTAAACGAATAGGATTGTTTATAAGAATAAGTAGAAACATAGAAAGTAATGAAGGTGCTGGAACTTGCAATGAAGAAATTAATTGGGAAAAATGGGTTTCTAATTTTAGAGAACCACTTGCTGCATTTTCTTCGTTGTTTATGTCTATTTTTACTTCCATAGCTGCTTTTATATCAATTTTTAATTACGATATATTTGAGAAAAACTTATTCCTTACGATTGTTTGGATTGTGTTATGTGCAATGGGTTTAATTTTAATTACTTTTAAGTATTATAATATCCAAAGAGATAGCTTAGATCGTGCATTGCTCGATTTGTCTCCGATAGAAATAAAATGTGACCCCTCTGAAATTTTTGCACCACAACGCAATCAAATTTCGGAAACTCTTAAAAAAGAATTAAGAAGGCATTATTTTCCAGTACCTAGATATATAAAAAATATAAGAACAGAATTTATTTTTAATTTTTTTAAAAACGAAAAACATGCAAACAATAAATCTGTAGAGTATAAACTTGTAAAATATAAATTGAAGGAGCCCGAAAACTCAATTTATCGCTTAAATACTCCATCGGGATATTCTAAAGAAGATAAATGGAATAAGACCGATATTGTGCTAAGTGAGGAAAATAAAATAGAAATTATAAATACGAAGAGACTCTCTGAGGAAATCATAGATAAAATAAGAAATATTGAACATATTGATGAAAACGAAGAATTGAATTTGGTTTTTGAAAAAGTTAAGTGGATAGTTAAGTGCGAGGGGAAATTGAGTTATGAAATTGAAGAAATTATTTATAATAATAATGACTTGCAAAACGATAACCCGGGGAAAAAGGTAATCATTAAAAGAAAATTTAATAGGTATCTTGGCTTTTAAAAGTTTGTAATCTGATCGTACACAAATTTAAGTAATAATAATTGTGATATTTTTGCAACGTATTATTAAAACAATCAAGCCGCACTTCGAAAAAGGGGGACGGTTTGAGAAATTATATCCGGCATTTGAAGCGCTGGAGACATTCCTTTTCACTCCGGATACCACCACCAGACACGGCGTGCACATCCGCGATGCCATGGATCTGAAGCGTACCATGATGACGGTGATCGTGGCGCTCATCCCGCCGATGTTGTTCGGGATGTGGAACGTGGGCAATCAGCATCACCTCGCTTACGGCATGGAGGCCACGCTGTTTGAAAACTTGTGGTTCGGGTTTCTGAAAACCCTGCCGATCATTATCGTGTCGTATGCTGTTGGTTTGGGCGTGGAATTCGTCTTTTCGGTGATGCGCGGCCACCCGGTAAGTGAGGGTTACCTTGTCACCGGTTTGCTGATACCGCTGACCCTGCCTGTTACTGTTCCGTTGTGGATGGTGGCTTTGGCGGCTATTTTCTGTACGCTGCTCGGCAAGGAGATTTTCGGCGGAACGGGCATGAACTTTATGAATCCGGCCCTTTTGGCGCGGGCTTTTCTGTTTTTTGCTTTTCCGGCGTATATGTCGGGCGATATCTGGACAGACCTTTCGCCCGAGGCTGGTCAGGCCCTGATCGACGGTTACTCCGGCGCCACGAACCTGGTGGCTTTCGACGCCGATTTTCACCGGATGGCATCGGCCGGCGATATGTTCTGGGGATTTGAACAGGGCTCCATCGGCGAAACCAGTGTGGCCGCCTGCCTGATCGGGGCTTTCATACTGATCTTTACCGGCGTGGGCAGTTGGCAAATCATTGTTTCCTGCTTCCTGGGCGCGTGGCTGATGGGCCTCGGCTTGAATGTATTGGCGCCGGCCGATCTGCCCAATCATGCCATGCATACTCCCGCACACTATCATCTGCTCCTGGGCGGTTTTGCTTTCGGCGCCGTATATATGGCCACCGATCCGGTGAGCGCCGCGCAAACAGAGCGCGGAAAGTGGATTTACGGCTTGCTTATCGGCGCTTTTACCGTTATCTTGCGGGTATTCAACCCCGCTTATCCGGAAGGCGTAATGTTGAGCATTTTGCTGATGAACGTCTTCGCTCCCCTGATCGACCATATCGTCGTTGAACAACACATCAAAAAAAGACTGAAACGTGCATAGCAACCGGTACACCTTTATATATGCGATCGTGCTTTCCGTCGTCACGGCGGTATTGCTGGCTTTCGCCTCGGAAGGCTTCCGCCCTTTGCAGGAAGCCAATATTGCCCTCGATAAAAAAACCAACATCCTGCACTCCGTGCGGCTCGACACGAAAAAACGCGCGGAGATCGAACAGATATACAAAGACCGGATACACGAAATGGTAGTGGATGCTCAGGGGAATGAACTGAGCGGCGTCGACGCCAATGCCATCGTACTGAAGGATGAAGTAGCCAAACCGGCTGCCGAACGCAAACTACCCTTGTATGTGTACACGGCGGAAGATGGCAAAAAACGCTACGTGATGCCGATGCAGGGTGTCGGACTTTGGGGGCCAATATGGGGATATCTCTCCATTGAACCGGATTTCAATACCGTTTATGGCTCCTATTTCGACCACAAAGGGGAAACGCCGGGTCTGGGCGCCGAGATCGCCGAAAAACCCTTTCAGCAACAATTTGAAGGCAAAACGATCATGGAAGCCGACAAATTCGTATCGGTCTATGTAGCTAAAAAAACGGATAAAATTCCATACGGGCCGGAGCACCGGGTTGATGGTATTTCCGGCGGCACGATCACTTCCAAAGGAGTGGACGTCATGATCAAAAATTGTGTCGAACCTTACCTGGTTTATTTCAACAAACTGAAATCAAGCACCGGAGAATAAATTTTTTCAAATCGCTTGTAAATCAACGTAATTATGAGTGTAGAAACTGCTTCCGCACCTGCCGTTCAGGAAAGTAAAAAAGAAGGCCTGTTCTCTAAAAAGAACCGCCGTGCCCTCAGCGATCCGTTGGACGACAACAATCCGATCACCGTGCAGGTGTTGGGTATCTGTTCTGCCCTTGCTGTTACGGTACAGGTGAAGCCGGCTATCATCATGGCCATTGGCGTTACCCTCGTAACCGCTTTCTCCAACCTCATCATCTCCGTGATCCGCGACTCCATACCCGGCCGCATCCGGATGATCGTGCAACTGGTGGTGGTCGCCTTGCTGGTGACCCTGGTCGATCAGATTCTCAAGGCTTACATGTTCGACGTGAGTAAAAAACTGTCTGTTTTCGTCGGATTGATCATTACCAACTGCATCGTAATGGGACGGCTGGAAGCGTATGCCATGTCGCAAAAGCCCTGGCCCTCCTTCCTCGATGGCATCGGCAACGGGTTGGGTTATGGGATCATCCTTGTGGTGGTGGCGATCATTCGCGAGGTGTTCGGTTCCGGCACGCTGCTCGGCTTTAAAGTGATCCCGCAATGGGCATACGACATGGGCTACGTGAATAACGGTATGATGATGCTGCCACCCATGGCGCTGTTCCTGATTGGTATTTATATCTGGATTCAGCGTGGCCGTAATCCTAAACTGTATAATGTATCCTAAAACATCGCCATTCTATGGAACACTTGCTCAATATGCTGATCAAAGCCATCTTCGTGGAAAACGCGATTTTCGCCTTTTTCCTCGGGATGTGCTCTTATCTCGCGGTGTCGAAAAAAATAAAAACGGCTTTCGGACTGGGTATCGCCGTCATCTTTGTGATGGTGCTGACCACACCGTTGAATTACCTGATCCTGGAATATATGCTGAAAAAAGGCGCCCTTGGGTGGGTACACCCATCGCTGGAAACCGTCGATTTGACCTTCCTGGCCTTTATTCTCTTCATTTCCACGATTGCAGGCGCGGTGCAGCTGGTAGAAATGGTGGTGGAAAAATTCAGCCCTACCCTGTACAACTCCCTCGGTATTTTCCTGCCGCTGATCACGGTGAACTGCTCTATTCTCGGCGCTTCGTTGTTCATGCAGGAACGCGAATATAACTTTGTCGAAACGGCAGTCTTCTCGGTAGGTACGGGCACCGGCTTTTTCCTGGCGATTGTGCTCATGGCCGCCATTCGCGAACGGCTGCAATATTCCAATATCCCCAAACCTATGCACGGACTCGGCATCGCCATGATCATTACGGGCCTGATGGCCCTGGCCTTTTTGAGTTTTTCGGGTGTGCAACTGTAACGCCGTCTGCCAGACGGCGTAAAAAATAAGTTTAAAAACGCCCCCTATAAAGCCATTCAAACCATAATCATTCACCATCATGGTACCTATACTCACCAGCGGCATCGTAGTTTTCATCCTGGTCATCCTACTGCTGACCTTCCTGATCCTTTTAGCCAAGGAACGCCTGTTGCCACAAAAGGACGTAGTGCTTGTCGTGAACGGCGACAAAGAGCACCCCCTGGTAGTAAAACCCGGCGGCACCCTGCTGAACACCCTCGCCGCCAACAAGCTGTTCCTGGCCTCGGCCTGCGGCGGCGGCGGCACCTGCGCCATGTGCAAATGCCAGGTATTTTCCGGCGGCGGGGAAGTGCTGGCCACTGAAACCAACCACCTCAACCGCAAACAGGTGCAGGATCATATCCGGCTGGCCTGTCAGGTAAAGGTGAAGGAAGATATGGAAATCCGGGTGCCCGACGCGGTGTTCGGCGTGAAAAAATGGGAATGTACGGTCGTCTCGAACGAGAACGTGTCCACCTATATC